>JAJYIL010000282.1 GCA_021790055.1 Bacteroidota bacterium | reverse complement strand
TTTTTGAATACCTGGACAATACTTACGGCTTCGGAACCGCCTGCAACCGGGGTGCAGAAAAGGCAAAAGGAGATATACTTCTTTTTCTTAATCCGGATACTTTAATAACCGGTAATATATTTAAAGAAATAATTTCAAATCTAAAGGAAGATAATCGAAATGCAGTAATAGGACCATATACGTCTAATGGAAACTTTTTATTTGACTTCTGTGCGGGCTATTATATAAATCTTCTATTTGAAATATTAAATATAGCTTTCTTAGGAAGACACCTGGAGGCTTTTATAGTCTCAATGGAAAAGAAATTTCTTAAAAGAAATAAATTTAAAGTCGGCTGGGTGCTGGGAGCGGCATTATTTATAAAAAAGGAAGTATTTTTTAAAGTAAACGGCTTTGATCAAAATTTTTTTATGTTCTTTGAAGAAATGGATCTATGTAAGAGAGTGAACCGGTTAGGATACAATATTTTATACTGTCCTACTTTAAAACTCAAACATCAAGGCGGAGCCAGCGCTAAAAAGGATTATGAATTCTTTACATATATTTTCTACAAGAGTAAATTTATTTATATAAAAAAGCATTTTCACGGAGTCATAAAGAATATTTTTACTGTTGTTTTATTTATGCAGGCTGCAGCGCAGATATTATTATGGTCAATTTTATATATATTTAATAAGAAGAAATCTGAGGGGAAAATTAGAGGCTTTTTGCATTTCTCTAGAATCTTATTCAAAAATGGATAGAAGTATAAATCGTAATTAAATTAATGAAAATAGCTGTAAACTTATTACCATTCAGAGAGGAAATAGCTGGCGTCGGCAGATTTACAAAAAATATCCTGCAGGAATTAGCTGAGATCGATAACCGGAATCAATACTTTTTATTCTGTACTAAAAATAGCCGCCGGTATTTCAAAGCTGAGAAGGAAAATTTCAATTATATAATCTGCGGCTTTAACTCAAACAAAATTCTTAGTAGAATTTTGTGGGAACAATTAATTCTGCCTTTTCAATTATTTTTAAGAAATATAGATATTTTATTTACGCCTTCAGTAGCCATACCAACCCTATTTAGAGGTAGGAAGATTACGGTTATTCACGATATTGCTTATGTAAAAAATAAAAATAAATATCCGCCCGGAAGAAGAATATATTTATCAGCGGCAACAAAGGTAGCTTTTAAGCTTTCTAAGACCATTCTGACTGTTTCCGAATTTACGGAAAGAGAAATAAGGGCATATTTTAAAGATGAAGATAAAAGGATAACGGTTATCTATAATGGAGTAAGTAAAGCATTCTTTGAAAACTCGTCAATTGAAACAAAAAACTCGATTAAAGAAAAATATAAACTGCCTAAGAAATTCCTGCTTTATGTAGGTGCAATTGAACCCGGTAAAAATATCGAAATAATAATTGAAGCCTTTGTCGATTTCTTGATGAAGACAGGACAACAAATAAAATTGGTTTTAACAGGAGGGTTGGGCTGGCAAAAAGAAAATATTCTGAAGTTGTTAGATAAATATTCAATTAAAGAAGAAGTTGTTATCTTACCATATTTAACTGATGAGGAATTACCGTATATTTATAATTCAGCATTGATATTACTATATTTATCCGCTTATGAAGGATTTGGATTGCCTGTATTAGAAGGGATGGCAAGCGGCGTTCCGGTAATAGCATCAAATGTGCCGCCCATACAGGAATTTGCTCATGATGCTGCTTTTCTGGTTAATCCTTTCGACAAAGAGAAATTGGTAAAGATAATCCAGAATATAATAATGTATAGTAATACTGAAAGAAACGAAATTATTACTAAGGGCAGAGAAAGAGCAAGGAAATTTACCTGGTCAAAAAGTGCTAGAACTATTTTGTCTCTTTTTAACGAAGAAGCAAATTCAAAATCTTAATATTAAAATTAATTTTTATTTTTAGACGAACCGGAAAACAAGAAAATTACTGAAGATGAATGAAACAAAGACAATATTAATAACCGGTGGTGCCGGGTATATCGGGAGCGTAGTTGCTGAATTACTTGAAAAAAAAGGTCATAGGCTAATTATAATTGACGATCTAAGTGAAGGCAAGAAGGGAGCTGTTTCCGGGAAGAGTATTTTTTATCAATCTAATTTTGGCGATGGAAATACTCTGGAAAAGATTTTTACTGAAAGTAAAGTCGACTTTGTATTTCACTTTGCTGCTTCGGCAAATGTTCCCGACTCAGTTATTAATCCTCTTCAATATTATGAGAACAATGTTGTGAATACTATCTCATTGTTAAAAGCGATGATTAAATTTGAGGTAAAGAATATTATTTTTTCTTCTACTGCGGCAGTATTCGGCGAGCCGGTTTATACGCCGATAGACGAAAAGCATCCATTAGTTCCGGTTAATCCTTACGGCATGTCCAAGTTAATGGTTGAAAATATTTTATCTGACTTTTCAAGAGCATACGGAATAAATTTTATTGCTTTTAGATATTTTTGTGCTGCAGGTTCAACAATAGATCACGGTGAATCGAGAGATTATGAAACGCATTTAATCCCGGTTGTACTCGACCAGGTATTAAAGAAGAGAGAATTTGTAACGGTATATGGAAATGATTTCAATACGACCGACGGAACCGGAGTTAGAGATTTCATCCATGTTGAAGATATCGCAAATGCACATATTTTAGCCATGGAAAATTTTGGAAAGGTTAATGCTAAATTTATAAATTTAGGTAACGGGAAAGGATATTCGGTTCTTGAAGTTATAAAGGCAGCGGAAAAATATTTAAATGAAAAAGTATCATATAAAATTGCGGAAAGACGTCCGGGTGACCCGGCTGTTTTAATCGCATCTTACCAGAATGCATTTAACGAACTGGGATGGAAGCCGACAAAAACACTTGAGGATATTATCGAGTCGGCGTATAACTGGCGTAAGAATCCTAAATATTAATTCAGAATTAAAAATGATAATATCAAAAACACCGTTAAGAATAAGCCTAATAGGAGGCGGAACAGATTTAAAAGGATTTTATCAAAAAAAATTCGGGCATGTCATATCGACAACCATAGATAAATATATTTATGTAATTATTAAGGAAAGATTTGATGATTTAATCGTACTTCATTATACCGACAATGAGATAGTGGATGAAGTAAAAAAGATTAAGCATGAGTTGATTAGAGAAGCACTAATAAAAGTGGGAATTACCAAAGGAATTGAAATTATAACTCTGGCGGATATTCCTTCTAAAGGCACCGGGCTGGGATCTTCCTCTTCTTTAACAGTTGGATTATTGAATGCTCTTTATACTTATAAAGGCATTCAGCCGACTGAGGAAAAGCTTGCAAGAGAAGCTTGTGAAATAGAAATAGATATTCTTAAAAAGCCCATCGGGAAGCAGGATCAATATATTGCAGCTTACGGCGGATTAAAGAAGTTTACCTTTAAAAAAGATGAAACAGTGGAAATAAAATGCTTCAACCTGGATGGTAATGAAAGAAGAGTGCTCGGTTCGAATTTGACATTGCATTACACAAATATAGTTAGAGATGCGAACTCGATTCTTGAAAAACAGAAGAAAAATATAGATGTAAAAAACAAGGAACTGCAAATAATTTCAAATCTCGTACGCGATGTAGAGTCGGCATTAGAAAGTAGAAATTACGATGAGATTGGGATTATACTGAAGAAAAATTGGAATGCTAAGAAATTACTTTCCGATAATATCTCAAACAAAGTTATAGACGAAATGGTTGAAAGAGCAATGAGACACGGAGCGATCGGATGCAAAATTGCCGGTGCAGGCGGCGGTGGATTCTTATTAAGCTACGTACCGAGAGAAAAGCAGGATGCTTACAGAAAAGCGATGATGGATTTCAAAGAGCTTCCTTTTATGATCGACCCGTTCGGTTCAAGAATAATTTTTAACATCCGGTTCGATTCAAACTATATTTAACAAAGAGATCCTTTGATAACTAAAGCCTTCTTATTAGCCGCGGGATTAGGCACAAGACTAAGACCTTTAACGGATTCAACGCCTAAATGCCTAGTCCCTATTTGCAGTAAGCCTCTCCTCGGATGGTGGATTGATTTAATGGAGGGTTACGGTATCGAAGAAGTGCTGATAAATCTTCATCATTTAAGCGAGCAGGTAAAATCATTCGTTCAATCTTACCCGGCGAAGATACGGTTTCAATTTTATTATGAAGAGAAATTATTAGGCAGTGCAGGAACTCTGCGTGAGAATAAAGAGTTTGTTAAAAATGAAGATGCATTTTATATCCTTTATGCAGATAATTTAACAAATTATAACTTAACGCTGTTTTCAGAGTTCCATAGAAAGAAGAATCAGCTATTAACTATGGCATTATTTGAAACTGATAATCCTAAAGCATGCGGCGTAGCGGAATTGGATAAAGAAGATACTATAATCAGCTTTGAGGAAAAACCTAAAGATCCAAAATCCAACCTGGCGAATGCAGGGTTGTATATTGCCAAGCCTGATATAATAGATATGATTCCTAATTTGGAAATAACAGATATAGGCTTCCACCTGCTGCCTCGTTTGACAGGTAAAATGGCTGGTTGGAAAAGCAGCGATTATTTGATAGATATCGGTACAATTGATAATTTAAATATCGCAAACAAAGAATGGTCTGAAATAATAAAAAAAGGAAGATGATGTCGTTCAAAGAATATATTGAAAAATTAAATTCAACTATTGAAGCATTAGATGAAAAACAGATTATCAGCCTTATAGATTTGATTTATAAGACATATAAAGAAGGGAAGATGATCTTTGTAATCGGTAACGGAGGCTCGGCGGCTAATGCATCTCACTTCGCGCAGGATTTAGCTAAAGGAACCAGGAAAAATCTTGATAGGACAAAGAGAATTAAAGCGTTAAGCTTGACTGATAATCTTCCTTTTATTACTGCTCTTAGTAATGACGACGGATATGATACAATATTTGAACAGCAGCTCAGAACATATGCCAATCCGGGTGATCTTTTAATTTGTATCAGCGGTTCCGGTAACAGCCCGAATATTTTGAAAGCGGCAA
>JAJYIL010000281.1:4451-5058 GCA_021790055.1 Bacteroidota bacterium | reverse complement strand
GTTGCTTATTGAATAAGGATTATTAACATTGTAGGTATACACTTTTATTTTTCCCGTAGCAGGATTAAGAACATTTAATCCGTCAGCGTTTGTACCAATCCATACAATTCCGGAATTATCAACGAAAACAGATCTAATAAAATTACTGGATATTGTTCTTTCGTTTTCTGCTTCGCGTCTGTAATGAATTATCTTTTTGCTGCCGTGCACGATTTCATTTAAGCCGTCCATAGTACCGACCCAAATATTATCCATATTATCTGCACATGCGGCAATAACCCTGCTGCTTATTAAACCTTCCTCAGGGTCAGGTAAATTTTCTCCGTAATATTGGAATTGATTTACCGGAAGATAGAACTTGCTTATACCAGAGGACGTGCCTATCCAGTAGAGCCCTGACCTATCCTCCATTATGGAATATACCGTGCTGCTGATTAAGCTCGATGATATATCAGGATCATTAACAAATCTTGTAAAATTATTCTCTTGCTTATTGAATCTGTTAAGCCCGTTAAAGGTGCCGACCCAGATGTTGTTTTGCTTATCCTGGAAAATGGAAGTGATGTACTCATTCGAAATAGAGTTTCGATTGACAGAAGAAAAGGTG
>JAJYIL010000281.1:0-4441 GCA_021790055.1 Bacteroidota bacterium | reverse complement strand
AGCGGCAAGCTTTTTAGTTTGATGGTTATACTTGAATAAGCCGCTGCCGTTTGTCCCAATCCAGATGTTTCCGGCATTATCCTCAAAAAGTATTGAAGTTTTCCTATATTCAAATTTAGGTGCATTTGCAGGCTGTGCAAATAGCTGCTTGATTACTTTCCCGTCTTTCCTAATGCATGATACCCCGTTCCATGTACCTAACCATAGATTTCCGGCTTTATCTTCTGTAATACTGGTTACACTGTTTTGAGGGTCGGGATTCAGTCTATCGCAGACTTTGTAAATTACATCAAAATTATTTTCCGCAGCATCGTATTTATTTAAGCCGTTTAAGGTTCCAATCCATATTGCGCCTGATTCATCTTTAAATATAGTATAAATCAGTGGGCTGCTTAAGCTGTGTGTATCTCCTCTGATACGTCTATATTGATAAAATCTTTCTGTTGCCGGATCAAATCTATCCAGTCCGTTTTGAGTCCCGACCCAAATAAAGCCGCTATCGTCTTCGCATAAAGAAGTAACGGAAGGATCTGAGATGCTATAAGGATTCAAATGGTCGGGAAGGTAAGTCTTGAATCTATATCCGTCATACACATTTAGTCCGTTAGATGTTCCTATCCAGATAAATCCTCTTTTGTCTTGGATAATTTGTGTAATGGAATTTGCTGAAAGTCCGTCTTCAATTGTAAGATGAGAAAATTGAATACTCTCTTGCTGCCCATAGACATAAGTGGCGTAGAAAGAAAATATTATAGCGGACAGAAAAAGTCTAAAAGAATTATAATAAGTTTTTGTTCTTCTTTTCCAATAAACGAAAAAAGAACGAATGATAAAATCTCTCATATCAAAGCAAATTTTTTTCGGTACAGAGCAGTCGCGTTTTGAAGCAGCAGAAGCTAAATCTATTTATAGCTTAAATCATACCCCAAAATGACTTTTCCACCTTTACTTAAATATATTATCGGATAAAGCTTTTAATACTTTAGAAGGTGATTAAATTATAATTCGTATTGATTTAAAAATTTTGTTACGCTATTTCAAACTCCTTTATCTTCGGGACCAACAAATTAAAAATAAAAAGCGCTACCAGGTAGATTACTCCGGCTAATATAAATAAGCTAAGGTAGCTGCCTGTAATTTGGAGAATAAATCCAGTGGCTGTAGCTATTAGCATTCCGCCTATTGCGCCTGCCATTCCTCCAATCCCGGTAACCGAACCGACCGCCTTCTTTGGAAACATATCGGAAACTGTTGTAAACAAATTTGCAGACCAGCTTTGATGCGAAGCCGCCGCAAGCCCAATTAGTAATACCGCCCACCATTCAGGAACAGTTGATGCAAAGACGATAGGAACAATAAGCACGGCGCTAATTAGCATTACTGCCTTTCTCCCTTTGTTTATGCTCCATCCTTTTTTAATAAAGTATCCCGAAAGCCATCCGCCTCCTATACTGCCTACACTTGTCATCGTGTAAATTACAATTAACGGCAGCCCAAGATTTGCCAGATCAAGATGATATCTTTCATTCAAGAACTTCGGAAGCCAGTAAAGATAAAACCACCAAATCGGATCCGTCAGAAATTTTCCTACAATGAATGCCCATGTCTGCCTGTACTTCAGCAATTTCAGCCATGGAACCTTTTCGGTTATTACCTCAACCGGGTCGCTCTGGATGTAAGCAATTTCTTCCTTTGTTACGCGCTTTTGTCTTTCAGGAACCTCATACAACCAAATCCACAAAGCAAGCCATATAAATCCAAGTAAGCCCGTAAAGATGAAAGCCACACGCCAGCTCCATGTTAATGTAATCCATGGTACAATCAGCGGAGCTACTACTGCGCCAATGTTTGCGCCGGAGTTAAACAAACCTGTAGCATAAGCTCTTTCCTTTTTAGGGAACCATTCGGCGGTTGCCTTAATTGCAGCGGGAAAATTTCCCGACTCGCCTAACCCTAAAGCAAATCTTGCTGCGCCAAATCCAAAGACTGTATTCACAAGCGCATGACCCATTGCGGCAAAGCTCCAGACTATTAGAGAAACGGTATAACCGATTTTAGTTCCTACCTTATCAATAAACCTTCCTACAAACAACAACCCTATAGCATATGCCGCTGTGAAAGCGGTTACTATGTAACCGTAATCTATTTCGTTCCACCCAATTTCTTTCTGAAGAACAGGAGCCAAGATGCCAAACACCTGGCGGTCTATATAATTAATTGTAGTTGCAAAAAATAGTAAAGCACAGACACTCCATCTATACGAACCCGCCTTTTTTATAGCTTCGGCAGTAATGGATGTCTCCATCTGTTTGATATTAGGTTTGTCGTTGCTCATCCCGGTGCCTGTATTTGTTTGTCAATTTAATTATTCATTCTGAAATTTCTACCGGTTTTCATAAAAGCCCGGATATTTACTGCTGGATATCTTAATGTAAATCGCAGTTCGTAATTTATAAATTGCAAATATGATACATTAAAAATATATCTGAATAAGCACAAAAATCAACCATCTTATAAATATTTTACCGCCTCTTATAATTTTTTCACAAAGATTTTTCCGGTGTATTGCTCAAGCCGGATTCCGGTTACTTTTCCGTTCTTGTCTTTTACAAAACGTCCCTTCAGAAAAATTCCTTTGGCATAAAAATTATTATCAGATTCTGCATATAATATTATTCTGGTGCCATCAGGTTCCTGCGCAACAAGATGGTTGTCATCCACATTTAATTTTACTACAATGTTTGACGCTATTTCATATTCGCCTGCATATTGCCGAAGGACATCTGCATCAACGTTAATAGATGGCTTTTCATAAAGGAACTGCAACCCTTTGGTAAACCCGTATGCCTTAGCTCCTGAATGTCCGCAGTCCTTTACAACGTAAGTGTCGAATTTAAGGTCCTTGTAATTTCTGCTTTTTAATACGTCGACAAATTTTTGAAAGACCGTTTGATTCTCATAGCTACCCCACCCAACGAAAAGCCTTACAGGCAGCGAAGCATTCTTTTCCGAATACTCTTTTTCATATTTATAAATGACTCCATTGTCCCAGTTCACTGCCGGACTGGTAAGCATATAACGATTAAACAAGTTTGTTTCTTTAAACATAGTGTAAAGGGTAAACAACCCGCCAAATGAGCTACCCATTAAAGCCCGGTCGGATTTGTCAACACGGTATTTTGATTCGATAAGCGGAATAATTTCTTTCTTAATGCACTCAAGAAATTTTGGCGCATTACCGTATCTATTTCCCATGTTACCACTAGTTGGAGTTAAATCCCTTGCGCGAAGAGCATCATAATCGGGATTCTTACCGCCCCAGGTTATACCAACAACAATCATTGCCGGAACAAAGCCGTCAAAATATTGTTGACCATAAAGACTCTGTGCAAGTGTAAAATCCCATTGACCATCAAGCACATAAAGTACCAGAAATTTTTTTGTAGTATCGCTGTAATTACCCGGCAAGTTTATATATAGGTTATAATCCTGATCAACAATTTTTGAATGAAACGTCAGCATTTGAGTTCCAAGAATCCTTACTTCGGGCAAGGTTTTTTTAGCTTTGCTTTCATTCTGAGCCAGAAGTACGCCTGTATAAATAAAAATTAAAATGAGCGGAAAAGCCATATAATAGAATTTCATCGGACCTCCAATTAATTATTTATTATTTTTAACTGTCTTAATAAACGCATGAATATTTTCAGTACTTACTCCCGGAGGCATACCACCGCCGCAAGACATTATTATTTTGGATTTATCTTCAAGAGAGTTAATCAAATCATGAACAGCTTTTGACACTTGATCGGGAGTGCCGCTTGCAAGTACGTCCCGCGGGGGAATGTTGCCGAGAAGTGTCACTTTATTTTGCGTCAGTTTTTTTAACTCGTTTAAGGGAACATCAAAGCCCATGTTAAAAAGGTTTACTCCCATCTCGGGAAGAAATGGCGCCGATACTCTGCAAGGCGCATCATTGTGAAGAAACTTTACCGAGACGCTTTCATTGAATAACTCTTTAAAATATGGAAGACCGAAAGTCCTGAATTCTGCTTCGCCCATAAATCCTATAATATCATCCAGCAGGAAGATGCCGTCGATAGTAGGAAAGGCTTCCATTTGGAGATGAAGCCAATCCTTTAAGTACAAGGTTATCTTTTTTAATAATGCTTCGGCTTTATCCGGCTGCATCATCATTGTGGTAAGAAATTCCGTTGAGCCCATAAGGTAGCTTGCAATATTGAGAGGACCGCGCGCAACGGCAAATCTGATTTTATGCCCGGCAGCTTCAATCTTTGGCAGAGCCAGTTTCAAGCGGTTGAGCATAAACGGCAATAATCCGTCATTTATTGGATCAGGCTGAATGAGTTCATCAATATCGTCTGTTGAATTAATTATCTTATGTGCAAATGGAAATTCATTTGTCGGAAAAGTAGTTCGAGCA
>JAJYIL010000280.1 GCA_021790055.1 Bacteroidota bacterium | reverse complement strand
TCATATAATCTTTTTATACGCGATGCCATTTTTAGAGTAACGGTGCCGGAAATAATGATTACGTCGGATTGACGCGGAGAAGGACGCGGAATAACACCGAAGCGGTCAAAATCATAATGCGATGCTGAAGTAGCCATCATTTCAATAGCGCAGCACGCGAGTCCGAAACCGACTTGCCAGAGCGATGACAATCTTGCCCAGTTAAGCAGATCATCTACTTTAGCTATTACTATGCTGTCGTTTGTGAATTGTTTGTCTAATAAGCCCATATACTAAAATTCATTTATAATTATTTGACATGTAGTTTCGGTACTATTCCTGGATTCCGCAGTAAAAAAAATCAAGTATGTACCTCAACTTCTTCAACGACTTGTTCTTTAGTTAAAACAGGTGGAACAACTTTAGGCTTTTCCCATTCGAGGTCTCCTTTTCTCCATTCGTAAGCCATTCCAAGTCCAAGTAGAAATAAGAAAATTGCACCGATAAGAAATCCTCCGAAACCAAATTCTTTATAAACAAGCGCCCAGGGAATCAGTAAAACTATTTCAACATCAAAAATCAAAAAGATAAGAGCAACAACGTAAAAACGGATATTGAATTTAACCCAGGGAGAGCCAACGGGATCTTCGCCGCATTCATAAGTCATTAATTTTTCTGTTGAAGATCTGGAAGGTCGAATAAATTTTGCAGCTATTATCGCAACAACAACAAATACCGCTGCAAGCAGCATAAATGCGAATATTCTTCCGAAGTCAGTTAACATTTTGTCTATAAATTATTTATTAAAAAATTTTTGCGATACTTTAATTGATGTCAAGAAATTTTCGTTTTTTAATTTCTATTGGAACTTTTTAATTGCCCTTACTGCGACAAGATATATGCCAAGCGAACAATTTCGGATTTTCCCTAATACAATGATTAGTGCAAGATTATTAAAGAATTTATTTTTCATAAGTAAGAATGATGATTCAGATACTTTTCTCAATTAAGAGAAGATACGATTACGAAGTTTACAAAGTTGAAATGGCTTGTAAGGTACGTTAATTATAATTTTCCATTGAACTACTTCTTAATTGCTTATAACTGTTATAAAATTTATATTTTCGAGCGATAATAAAAAATTTACTGATGCGTCCTACTGTAGCCTTAATAAATCTTTCAAATCTTAAAAAGAATTACTTGAACATCAGGATGAAGGTGGGTCCGGCACGCATAATGGCTGTGGTTAAGGCTGACGCTTACGGACATGGTGCGAAAGAGATTGTTAGCGCTTTTAATTCTTTAGGAAATAAAAAGCCGGAATATTATGCGGTTTCAATATGCGACGAAGCCGTTGAGCTTAGAAAGCGTAAAGTTAAGCAGCCTATTTTGGTGTTTGAGCCTTTTGAGAAAAGCGAAGCCGAAGAAGTTTTCAGATATAATTTGATATCCACAGTTTTTGAGGAAGAACATCTTAATATATTATTGAAAGCCAAGAGAAAATTTGAAGGGAAAAAATCTTCAAGCAAGAAAACAAAAATCCATATTAAAGTTGATACCGGTATGAACCGTCTTGGAGTCCGCTACGAAGAGTCTTTCAAATTTGTTGAAAAGCTGAACCGGAACAAGAATTTTTTAATCGACGGAATCTATACTCATTTCGCAACTTCGGATGAGTTGAATAAAGACTTTGCGGATTTTCAATTAAAAAGATTTAAGAACTTGCTTAAAGATTTAAGAGAAAAGAACATAAATTACGGATTGGCTCACGCAGCCAACAGCGGCGCCATTCTCGATATGCCCGGCAGCTATTTCGACATGGTGAGACCGGGAATGATTCTATACGGCTATCATCCGTCGACCGAGACAACGGAATCATTTCCGCTTTACCCGGTTATGTCAATAATTTCGAGAGTAGCCAGTATAAAGGAAATAAAGCCGGAAGAAACTGTTGGCTATGGAAGGATTTTTACTGCAACACAAAAGACAAAAATTGCCTCCGTGCCGATTGGTTACGCAGACGGTTTTAACCGGAATCTTTCCAACAAAGCAAAAGCGATAATCAATGGAAAGATTTACAACGAGGTCGGCAGGGTTTCGATGGACAGGATTACGCTTGACGTAAAACATGATGATGTTAAAGTCGGAGATAAGGTAACTCTTATCGGAAAGGATAATGGACGTGAAATATGCGCATGGGATTGGTGCAAAGAACTTAATACGATCCCGTATGAAATTACTTGCGGTATAAGCAACCGTGTTCCGAGAATTTATAAGAATTATAAGTAAGCTTGTGGCTTAGATGGACTTGATAAAGCAATATATCGTTCAAAGCATATCAGCCGCTTCAAATAACCTGCGTTTGAGTACGGAGAAGATTGAAGCTGTTGCGCTTCTCCGCGAAGAGATAGCGCGTTCGGAGAATCTTTCGGAAGATTTAAGAGGCATGAAAAAAATTACCGAGCTTTCAACGCTTGCAATCCGGTTGAACGAGATTTACAATTTCCTTACGCAGGGTCAAGTTGATTTGTTCAAGCTGTCGGAAAAATTTAAAGAGCACAGTCAATTTCTAATTAAGGACTTAAGCCACATGCTCGACATGGTCAATCCGGCTACACTTAGAAAAGCGCTGGATAAGCTTCATGGGAAGGTAGAAATTGAAATAAATCCTTCGGCTAAGCCTAAGGAAGAGTTAAATGGGATAAGCATTGACCTATCGAAAAGAAATCCGGATGAAATTGCTTTTATTAAGCCGGAAACGGAAACAATAAAGGAAAAATTAATTCTTGATGAAGAAAAAGACGACCAGGACGTTCTAATTCAAAACTATGAATCTGAAATATTAAAGCCTATAAAGCCCCTGGATTCGATGCTGAAGCAATTAGTGAATAATGTGATTAACGCTGACGAGTTAATTGAATTTTCAAAAATCATGAAGACAAACGGTGAGCTATCGGCAAAAATTGGTTTCGAAATAATTGCGAACATGCACAACATTATTGCCAAAGCTTTATTGTTAATCCGCGTTAGAGAACTTATGCCTGGAAGGGAAGTCATTGAAGCGATGAGAGCTTGCATGATTGTTATTGTGGCTGTAGTAAAAGGGAAAGAAGTAGATATTACAAATTATCTAAACAAGGCTGAAGAATTGGGCAGAAAAATTCAATCTATAAAAATCAAGGACATGATTTAATGGAATTATTTGCAGTAATTATGGCAGGCGGAGTTGGTTCAAGGTTCTGGCCGAGAAGCAAAGAAAAAACTCCAAAACAATTACTAAAGATTTTTGGGGAGCGAACAATGATCCAGGATACGGTTGCCCGTCTTGATGGAATTATTAAGAACGAAAATATTTTTATCATTACCAACAAAGTTCAAAAAAATGAAATTGCAAATCAGCTCCCCCAGTTACCGGCAGGAAATATAATTGAAGAACCGTTCGGCAGAAACACTGCAGCATGTATTGGACTCGCTTCAATTATAATTGAAAAGAAATGCAAAGACGGTGTTACAATTATTTTACCGGCGGACCATATTATAAAAGGCGTAGAAGCTTTTCACTCTACTTTGAAAGGGGCAGCCGGCTATGCTTACAAATCAAAAGGACTTTTAACAATTGGAATTAAGCCAACTCGCCCCGAGACCGGATACGGCTACATTCAGATTGATGAAAAGACAATTGAAGAAGGAATATTCAAGGTTTATACATTTGCAGAAAAGCCGAATTACGCAACCGCGGTTAGATTTGTCGAAAGCGGAGATTTCTTCTGGAACAGCGGTATGTTTATCTGGAGAGTCGACGCAATTCTTGATGAGATAAAAATTCACATGCCGGAACTTAATGAAGGCTTGGAGACAATTAAAAAAGATATAGGCTTATCAAAGTTTGAGAGCACGCTTTCAAATGTTTACGGTCTCCTTAGAAATATTTCGATTGACTACGGTATAATGGAAAAATCTCAGAAAGTTTTTCTAACCAAAGGAGAATTCTCCTGGAGCGATGTAGGAAGCTGGGAAGAAGTTTATCAACTGAGCGATAAGAATGAAGATGGCAATGCTTTAATCGGGAAAGTGTTTACACAGATGACGGCAGATTCCTATATTTATTCTCCGAATAAATTCAGTGCGGTAATCGGGGTTGAAAATTTAATTATCATTAACACCGATGATGCATTGTTGGTATGCCGCCGTGATCAGGCGCAGGAAGTAAAGAAGATTGTTGACCATCTGAAAATAAATAAATTAACTCAACACTTATAAAGAGGAACGGTTAGTTTATCCGGTATGCTTTTGCCGGAGAATTTTTTGCTGATGAAAAAATTAATTACCGAATTAGATGTAATAAGAATTTTTAAGAACGGAATTAGAGCTATTCCTCTTGACGGAAATGAAATTCTAACGCCTTCGGCAAAAGATAAAATAAATGAATTGGGAATGAAGACCGTTGAAAAGCTGCCGACTTCAATTATCGATGTAGAAGAAAATCTTCTATCGCCTCATACTAATTCCAATAAAGTTGCAATCGGCTCCGACCATACCGGATTCAAGTTAAAAAATTTGGTTGTAAAAATTTTAGCAGACAAAGGATTTGAAGTAATTGACGCCGGAACATTTGATGAAAAATCATGCGACTATCCTGACTTCGCCTTTGCAGTAGCTTCAAAAGTAAAAGAAGGAATTGCCGGCTGGGGAATTATAATTGATGCTACAGGAAATCCATCAGCAATTACTGCAAACAAAGTGCATGGAATCCGCGCTGCAAACTGTTATAATGAATTCACAGCGAGAAGCGCGAGGGAACATAATAATGCAAATATTTTAACGCTCGGCGCAAAGGCATTAGGTGAAGAAACAGTCAAATCAATTATTGAAGCCTGGCTCGGCTCTAAATTTGAAGGAGGCAGACACCAGAAGAGGCTTGATAAAATTTCAGCAATTGAGCGAAGGAACTTGAAGTAAAAGTTCAACTCCTCATATAACCACACAACAAAAGCTTCCCTGCCAGCACCCGTATGAACGGCTACTTAATCGCTTCAAATCTTCAATTAAAGCGACTTAGAAGCGACTCATGTTAGGTTAAAGCATAGCGCATAGAGCAAAGGGCATTGGG
>JAJYIL010000279.1 GCA_021790055.1 Bacteroidota bacterium | reverse complement strand
TATGGACCGGGAATAATTGTAGTATCTTTGATAATTAAAAGAATGAAATTAGAATCTGAAAGATTCGCAATTATCTTAAGGGTTTTACTGTGGGTTAGCGATTCAGCAACAACCATTTCGTAATTGGCAACCCATTGCTCTCCGGGTTCGTTCGAAAGGAAGAAAATCTTTTCAACTAACCTGCACTGCCTTAGTTCTTCAATTAAGCTCCGATTAAGATTATTGGGGTTGAAAGGAAGAAAAACAGAAATTTTATTTTGTAATTCCGACTGCTTCATTATAAATCTCTATTACTCTTTGGGTAAGAATTTCCAGATCAAATGTCTCGACTGCTCTCTTTCTTGCAGCCTTGCCAAGCTTTAATCTTTTTTCCGGTAAATCGATTAGCTGCGAGACCTTATCTACAAGGTCATTACCGTTTCTATTTTCGAACAGCAGCGAAGTTTCATTATCAACCGCAATGTCGAGCACGCCGTCCGAGTTAGAGCAGACTGAAGGCTTACACATCGCCATCGCTTCGGTAAGCGCGATTCCAAAGGCTTCGCTGTGCGACGGGAAAATAAAAATATCCATCGCAGCAAGAACCTCAGGCGTGTCGCTTCTGTAGCCGGTAAAAATTACGTTGTTTAGTTCGTAGTCTTGCACAGATTTTTTAATAGACTCCTCATATGCATTCTCACCGCGGCTTGCCTCTCCTACAACAATGAACTTCAAATTGCCGTATTTGGAATTCAACTCGTGAGCAGCATAAAGAAATTCCTCATGCCCTTTCCCCGGGCTGAACCTTGCAAGCATACCAACTGCAAGCTCACTTTCTTTTATACCGAGTTCTTTCCTTACTTTTTCCTTGTTAACTTCGTCCGGGTTAAATCTTGCAGTATCAATCCCGTTATGAAGAAGAATGACTTTGCCTTCATCAAGCGGACATGTTTCCAATAAATTTTTTTTAATTACATTGCTAATTGCCAGTGCAAACGTTACCCGCTTGTAAATCCATTTGTGGAATGCATCTTTCTTCTCAATACCGGAACCGATCTGCTTTGTTAGAATAAGTGGAACTTTGCTGCTAAAGATTTTTAGCGCCGGTACGAGAAGCCATAAATCTTTTGACGCCTGCGTATGGATTACATTATAGCCGCCTCTACTCATCAGGCTCGCAAGCTTTAGAATGCTAAAAAGATGAATGTATCCAGAAGCTTTAATCGGATGAGTAATTATTCCCCGGTTATTAGCCTCAATATGAATTCTCGATTCTTTAATACAAACAAGCTCCGCTTGAATATTTTTTTTGTGAAGCTGCTTGACTGCAGTAAGAGTAAACATTTCCATCCCGCCCCAGCTTTTTGAAAGGCACGAATAAAGTATCTTCATATCCTCAGTAAATCTTTTTCAACCTTGCGTTTTTAAAATAATGCAAAAGGATTTCATCAAACTGGTAGCCCTTGGAAGCCATCACGGCGGCGCCAATCTGGCAGAGCCCTACGCCGTGCCCCCAGCCGGCACCGGTAAGAATAAATTTTTGCGGTATCCCGTTCTGTACATCGATTTTATCTACAACGAATGCGCTGCTGTATAGATGGGTATCGGATAATATTCTTCTTATCTCAAGCTCTTTACCGATTACAATGATTTTCTTTGTGCCGATAATTTTCAGCTTTATCAATCTCGAAGAATAACCGCGCTCAACCGGTATTAAATCCTTTATCAAGCCAAGGTCAATCCCAGACTTGGAATTAATAATACTGGTAATTTCCTCCTGAGTATACTCGACATGCCATCTAAAAAAATCTCTTGTTGCCTGATCAAAATCGACGAGCACATGTGAAAGAATTTTTTTATCCATTGTGTTGCAGAATGACTGAGGGCTGCTCTTAATCCATTTTACTGCATTTGCCTCAACAGAAAAATCAAGGTTATAATTTTCCAGTGTAAACTTATAATCGATAACGGATGAAAGATAGTTGTACTTAACCGGTTCCCAAACATTCTCGAAGGACTCGGTAATACCTCCGCATGATTTGGAATAGCGGGTGTCGCAAATTTTATCTCCGCTTACAAGAACGATACCGGCAGTTTGTTTTACAGCCTGCCAGGCCGAATCCGTAAACACTTTTGTAACTCCCTGGTATCGCTGGCAATGGTCGTCGGCGCAAACATCAAACAACTTGTGCTCATCGCGGTCATACCATTTTATATGCTCTTCTTCTGCGGGAACCGGAATTTTGTATTTGTCTTTCTCTTTCTTATCAAAACTGACAGCTTTACGGGCAGATCTAGATTTTTCAATCTGCGCAATCAGCCAACTGCGTGAAATGATTGCATGCGTCTTTAAAAGCTGAAGCGGGCTCTTTGCGCTCATCTCTGATGAGATTACGCTTACAAGATAATTTTCTGCCGGGAGGATATTTATAGCTGTAATTTTATCGTTCTCTTTCAAAAGCTTCAGCGAGCCGGTAAATCTTTCCTTCTCCTTTTTTTCCCAATGAAACTTTACTCCAATGGTAACATCTTTTAACAAAAAAGATTCTATCTCAAAATCCTGGGGTTTAAAAATCACCTCGCTGTTAAATTCAAGCTTCTGTTCTTCCTGTTTACAAATAATTTTCCCTTCAATCAATTCTGCAGAGAATCTCCCGCTGAAATTTTTATTCTGCCCGGCAACCTTAAAATCACCATGAAGCTCAAAGTGTATAACCTTTTCGCACATTATACCGACGTTAATTACCGGTTCATTTGAATAGTTTATCATTCAATCTCAAATCCAAATCTGCAAAATCAAGAAGAAATATTTTTCTACGGTTAAAATATAATCATTAAAGCGCTTATTTTGTAAGCCATTAAGAGATGCAGGTCATTAGATAATTCAGCCATGTCTTTTTATCTTGCTTCAGTTAATTTTTATTGACTATGAAGATAAATAGGTATAGAAGGATAAAGATATGCTGTACTGACAGAAAGGTTTACCTTATACCCGATACTTTATACCCTATACCTTAATACTTAATTTTATAGTGAAGGATTAAAAACAATTTATGGCAACCAAAGTAGTAAACATAATCGGCTTCCCGATGGACCTGGGCGCAGATAGAAGAGGCGTCGATATGGGACCTTCGGCTTTACGTATTGCCGGGCTCAGGGAAAAGCTTGAACGCCTTGGTTATAAAGTAACCGACAGCGGCGACTTGTTCATCCAGATAATGGAACGGCAAAAAATAACCAATCACAAATTAAAATATTTGAATGAAATAGTAAGGACAGCTAAAAGTCTTGCGGTAAAAGTTGAGAAGGTTTTGGAGAAAGGACAATTCCCACTGTGCATCGGCGGCGATCATTCTATGGCAATCGGGAATATCGCGGGTATTTCTTCCTACTGCAAGAAAAATAATTTGAAGCTCGGGATAATTTGGATAGATGCTCATGCCGATATGAATACAGAAGAAACAAGCCCATCCGGCAATATTCATGGAATGCCGCTTTCTGCTTCTTTGGGTTTGGGAAATGAAAAGCTGACGCATGTACTCGGCTTTGCGCCTAAGGTTCTTCCCGAAAATACGGCGTTGATAGGTGTAAGAAGCATCGATGGACCTGAAAAGGTAAATATAAAGAAATTAAAGCCTGTTGTATACACTATGGCAGATATAGACAAGCTCGGCATCCACAGGGTAATCTCGAAGGTGCTTAAGCAGTTCAAAGAAAAGGTCGATCATATCCATGTCAGCTTTGATCTTGATTCGGTTGATCCATCTGTTGCGCCAGGTGTGGGAACTCCAGTGCCGGGCGGTTTAAGCTACCGCGAGACTCATCTCTTAATGGAATCAATTGCGGATTGCGGATGCATCTCTTCGCTTGGAGTTACGGAAGTAAATCCCATTTTGGATAACCAAAATAAAAGTGCAATATTTGCAACGGACGTTGTAGCTTCTATTATGGGACAAAGGATTCTGTAGGTAAATTATTTGAGTAATAAGCATTCGTTACTATCTTACGCATTAAGCTTCCTTCTGCTTGCTTATGTGGCTAAGCTGCTTGGCTTTGTTGATCTCAGTACACTTGAGATTTTAGCCTACACCTTTATTTTTTATGGCGTTAGCCAGGTTTATCTTTCTATGGGTAATAATAGGAAGCTCGCTCTTTTCCTTGGCTCGGCAATTTTTCTTTTGGGAGTTGAATTCTTCCTGGTAGAAAATTTTGATATTACTTCAACTACCTCGGTTATTTTTCCTTCTGCGCTTCTTATTCTCGGTATAAGTTCCTTTATGCTCTTCTTAGATAATACCGGGGATAAGGCAATCATGTTCATTGCTCTAATCTTTATCCTGCTCGGAATAATTTATTCGACTAATGTCGGGTCTATGAGGCTAGGCAATTTCTTTGCAGCACTCATACAATTGTTCTCAAAATACTGGTTAATATTTGTCCTGGCACTGGTAATCATTTTTATTATCAGCCGTGAAAGGAGCTCAAACAATAATGAAAATATGGAAGAAAGAAATTCTTAATTGACTGAATCAATGAAGCTTCTGGCAGGTTTGCTTTTATTTATTTCGGTTGCGGCATTTCCCCGGTCAGTTAACTACCCTAAAGTTTCATCATCTAAAAAAGATTCCACTAAATTAAAGACTGTTAATCTTGTTAAAGATACTGTAAATGCGGCTCACAACGATTCTCTCTCTGTCTCCGATTCACTAAAGAATAAAGCCTTTGCCGGTAAAGATACCTTAGCGCCAATTTACCAATTGCCCTTCGACCCTCAGAGCAGCTTTATAAATAGAAGCATCTATGACTTCACCGACTACCGTTACACGGCAGAATTATTGCGTGATTTTGATTTTAATTTTATTGCAGACTACGGTTCAATCGGTCAGCCAAATCAAACATTTTTGTACGGCACCGGGTTCAACGGCATCAGCTTTTTTGAGAACGGAATTCTGCGCAATAACCGGCTCCAAAATTTTTTAGACTTAAATAATCTTCAATCAGAGTCGATTGATTCAATCGAGATAATCCCGATGCCGAGAGGATTTCTCTACGGAACAGTTGACAACCCGGTTTCGGTAAATTTTATTGCAAGAGATTTTATTTCACCTAAGCC
>JAJYIL010000278.1 GCA_021790055.1 Bacteroidota bacterium | reverse complement strand
TTGGGCTTATTATTGCAGTCCCGCTCGGGCTTGGTGTTGCTGTTTTTCTATCCGAGCTTGCACCTACCTGGCTAGAAAAACCGCTTTCTTTTTTAACTGAACTGCTGGCTGGAATTCCAAGCGTTATTTACGGGCTTTGGGGAATTTTTGTTTTGGTGCCGTGGTTACGGGATTATATAGAACCTTTTCTTCAAAATGAATTTCCAAACTCTCCTTTTTTCCAGGGAGCGCCTTACGGATTTGGTATGCTTGCAGCGGCAATAATACTTTCGATAATGGTACTTCCTATAATTTCTTCTATCTCAAGAGACATTTTAAAATCTGTTCCCAATTCACAGCGCGAAGCGGCGTATGCGCTGGGGGCTACTAAATGGGAAGTAACTAAAATAGTTTTAAGTTATGCTAAGTCGGGTTTATTGGGAGCTATAATTTTAGGGCTTGGAAGGGCGATTGGAGAAACGATGGCAGTAACTATGGTAATAGGAAACCGTCCGCAAATTTCGGCATCACTTTTAGATCCCGGATACACGATGGCAAGCCTAATTGCCAATGAATTTACCGAAGCAACTTCCGATTTATATTTAAATTCTTTGATAGAGCTTGCACTTGTACTGTTCGTGATTACAATTATAATTAATATCTTTGCGCGTATGCTTGTCTGGAGTACGGAACGGAAATGGAAATTAAGTCCAATGTAAAAAAATTTACTTTTTATAGAAGGAAGACAACCAACTTTGTAATGTTGTCGTTTTCCTTGCTGGCTGCGCTTGTAACGCTTGCACCGCTGATTTTCATTTTCTATTATACAATCTCCAAAGGAATAGCGCATTTAAACGTAGATTTTTTTACAAAGCTTCCAACACCGGTTGGCGAAGCCGGCGGCGGGATGGTTAATGCAATCTTCGGCACTTTAATTTTAATTGCAATCGGCGGCGGAATTGGAATTCCGGTTGGAGTTTTTACCGGGACTTATTTATCGGAATTCGGTCACAATAAGTTCGGCTATGTAGTTAGGTTTCTTACAGACGTAATGAGCGGAGTTCCGTCTATAGTAGTTGGGGTTGTTGCTTATACTTTAGTTGTTCTTCCGATGAAGCACTTCTCAGCATTAGCGGGCGGAGTTGCATTGGCAATCTTGATGATTCCGACAATAACACGAACAACCGAGGAAATGATAAAGCTTGTTCCGCACTCTTACAGGGAAGCCGGGCTAGCTCTCGGTATTCCTAAGTGGAAGACAACTTTAATGATTGTTCTTAAGACTGCATGGAAAGGTATTGCAACCGGAATTTTATTAGGACTTTCGAGAGCCGCGGGTGAGACGGCTCCTCTTTTATTTACGGCGCTGGATAACAGGTTTTGGTCTACAAATATTTTCCAGCCGATAGCCTCGCTTACGGTTTACATTTATACTTACGCATCATCGCCGTATAAAGATTGGAACGACCAGGCATGGACTGCTGCTTTAGTGCTT
Source organism: Bacteroidota bacterium (assembly GCA_021790055.1). Lineage (GTDB taxonomy): Bacteria > Bacteroidota > Ignavibacteria > Ignavibacteriales > Ignavibacteriaceae > FEN-1297. The sequence continues at coordinate 3,626 of JAJYIL010000278.1, read as the reverse complement.
ATTATTCTTATTTCACTTTTGAGTTTAATTTTTAGAATCATTACCAGATCAAAATATAAGACAACTAATTAAATGGAAATTGTTGAACAAGTAAAGACAGAGAGTATCCCAAAAAACATTCCTATGAACCAAGATAATGTAAAAATTTCTATACAGAACCTTTCTGCATTTTTTGGGAAGACACAGGTATTAAAAAATATTTCGATAGATATTTCTGAAAAGAAAGTAATTGCGATAATCGGACCTTCCGGCTGCGGCAAGTCTACTTTCCTTAGAAGCATTAACCGCATGCACGAAGTAGCGAGAGGAACTATTACAGGAAAAATTATTTTTGACGGCGAAGATGTAATGAAGATAGATCCGGTTTTTCTTAGAAGAAAAATAGGGATGGTTTTCCAAAAGCCCAATCCGTTCCCCACAATGTCTGTCTTCAATAATGTAGTTGCCGGATTAAAGCTGAACGGATTTAGGAATCGCAAGGCACTTAAGGAAATTGTTGAGAAGACTCTTAAGCAGGCAGCGCTTTGGGATGAGGTGAAAGATATGATGAATAAATCCGGTGCTAATCTTTCCGGAGGGCAGCAGCAGCGTTTATGCATTGCAAGAACAATTGCCATAAATCCGGAAGTAATTTTAATGGATGAACCGGCAAGCGCACTCGATCCGATTTCTACGGCAAAAATAGAAGAGCTTATTTTTGAATTGAAAAAGGATTATACAATTATTATTGTTACTCATAATATGCAGCAGGCTGCAAGAGTAAGCGACTATACCGCTTTCTTTTATATGGGCGAGTTAATAGAGTATGCCGATACGAAAAAAATGTTTACTTCCCCTGCAAAAAAACAAACTGAAGATTATATTACAGGCAGGTTCGGTTGAGAAATTGTATTATTTCAAGAATGCAAAATTATAAGATTGTCGCTATGCGCTTTTCTCTATGCGCTATGTGTAAATAATAACATTAAAAACGGTAAGGCAAAATGGAAAGACATTTTGAAAAAGAATTTGAAGAACTGAAAACTACTATCAACAAGATGGCGTCCATTGTTGATGAGCAGGTAGAATGCAGCTTTAAAGATATGGAAGACCAGGGCGCAAGGCTTTATAAATCCGTTAAGCAAAGAGACAGAGAAGTTGACGCTTACGATAACCTGGTAATGGCTCAATGCGAAAATCTTTTAGCTCTGTACCAGCCGGTTGCGAGCGACCTCAGATTTATTCTTACTGCAATAAAGATTGACAGCCAGCTTGAGCGCTGCGGCGATATTGCCGTTAATATTGTACAACGGGTAAAAAGAACAGATAACTTCAGAGATATTATTTCCCAAACAGATTTACCGGAGATGGCTAAGTCTGCGCGCATTATGGTCAAGGATGCAATCACTGCTTTTATAAATCGGGATAATGCACTTGCTAAAACTATCTGGGTGAATGATGATGTGGTTGACGATTTAAATAAAAAGATTTTTAATCAGCTTGTTGAAAAAATAAAAGCCAATCCCGATTTAGCAGAACCGTGCGCGCATCTTATTGTTCTTGCAAGACAAATTGAAAGGCTTGCCGACCACGCAACCAACATTTCCGAAGACGTAATCTTCATGCTTGAAAATGAAATTGTTACTCACAAAAAGAAATTAGAAGATTTTCATTTGCCGGAATAAAATTAATGTAAATGGAGGGCTGCAGATAAAGATTGGAAGATTTTTTTTCTAAGGGGCTGTTTTTAGAAGAATACAGAAACATTTGGGTTAAAATTTATTAAGGTATAACAACGGAGGGAATGTTATGTCTCATTACAATTTAGCTTATGGTTTACTTTTGGAATTTATCAAAAATGTTTTCCCGCTTTGCTTTTCCAGAAACAACCATACAACAATGATTGTCGATATTCTCTTAAAGAACTTTCCTTCAAGAATTGCCTGCTATGAAATGGCTGCCATGCTTTGCATTTCAAACAGAAGGCTTCAGAAGATATGTGCATCTTCATTCCATATAACATTTACCAGGCTTAAAAGAATTCTCCGCGTTTACTATGCCCTGAAATTATTTGCTGAAAATAAACTGGATGATAACCAAGTGGCAGAGGTACTTTATTATTCAGAACGGACAAATTTAATGCGGGACATTCGAATAGAGCTTAATGTATGCACATGTGAAGTCAGACGTCTGCTTGACAGCTTCAGTCCACAGTACCTATTCGACAAGCTATGGAAAAGATAGCAATGATTGCAATCCTAATGATGTCATCTTTTTAAAAAATTACATCATAAAAGCAGATGTTCACATTTTGATTTGGTCACTATTCTGTAAAAAATTATTTTTCTTACAGTTCTTTTATTTACTGGAAAAATATTTTTTGCAAACCTCGCCGCAATTGCAGCAAGCGCCCTTAAGGCAGCCGATAATATTACCGGAATAATAACGGCTGCCGTTGAAATGCAGGCTGATGTCTTTGAGGTATAGATTAATATCATCGAAGTACAGAGTAATATTCTCGAAGTAAAGATTAATATCTTCGAACTTCCGGCGAACTTCATCGAACTGCTGTCGAGAATCTTCGAAGTCTTGTCGAGTATCATCGAACTGCCGTCTGGTATCTTCGAACTGCTGTTGAATTTCTGTGAAGTCCTGTCGGGTACCTTCGAAATACTGGCAGACATCTTCGAACTGCTGTCTAACTTCTTCGAAGTTCCGTCTAACATCTTCGAAGTCCCGTCGAATATCTACGAAGTTCTGTCTGATATCCTCGAAGAATCATGTGTGATTAATGAACAATTTGAGGAATTTTGCGAAAAATATTGACAATTTCTAACATTTATTTTTAAAACCATAGGAGTAAATATGGGAAATATAATAAAAAACGCAATAGTTAGATTGTTTCATTTTAGCGACGCCAGGCTTTTAGAGATAATGAGAGGCATAAAGAAGGCGTTCAGCGAAAACAAGGCAAAGTTTGTGGAGTATGATCCTAACTTTGACGACCCTTTTGAAGAAGAATTCGCGGCAAAGCTGCAGAAGGCGGAAGCTATTCCATCCGACAACACGGTTAAAGCATCACAGAAAGGGACAACCGCTAATGTAAACAGCGATATGGATGAATGCTTTGATCACATAATGTATACCGAACGATTCGTCAATAAAGCCTTTCCGGGAAATCAGGCTGTACATGATGAATTCGGATATAACCGATCAGCTTCTATTAGGCACAACCAGCCGGAGATGATACGCTTTATGGGGGAATTTTCTGCTACAAGTAAAAAGTATCAAGCCGAGCTTACTTCGAAAAAATACCCTGCCGCCAAACTTGAATTATCGGATACTTTATACAACAGGCTATTAAACTCCAATACCACACAGGAGAGCACAAAAGACAAGCGCAGCGTATCTACGGAAGAGCGCATAGAGACTTACAATGATCTCTACCTTGCAGGTAAAGATGTTAGTGATGCAGGCAAGAAAATATTTAAGAACGACCCGGCAATGAAGAAGCTGTTTACTATAGATAGTAAGGGCGGCAACGGCGGAGGAAATGCTGCACCGCCGGAAAATCCGCCTGCACCGCCGGCAGAGTGAAAGGTTACTTCCGGTCATCTCGATACTTTCCTCGTCCCGATTGGGACGAG
>JAJYIL010000277.1 GCA_021790055.1 Bacteroidota bacterium | reverse complement strand
GTCTTCGGTAATTCAGCAGGCTTTTCCCGTTGAAGTATTCTAGAGTAAAAAACACGCTGCCGAATGAAATTTCTTCTTCATCTTTTTCTAATACAATACCGGGATTTAACGGCTTGATAATATTCGGATGATTCAGCTTATGCAGCGTAAAGAATTCATCGCGGAAGAATTTAATTTCAAGCGGGTCAACATCCTTAGGCAAAATCTTTATTGCGATCTCTTTTCCCGGGAACTCAACGTCTTCGCCCAGGTAAACTGTGCTTCTTCCTTTCCCCAAAAGCTTTTTAATCTTATACTTTTGATTTATCATTCTTCGAGTCGTGGATTATAGTATGTGTTAATTTCTTTTCCTAAGTTATTTGCGGCAAGTAAAGTGAAAAACAACGCCATCGCCGGGAATAAAATCAACCACCATGCCTGCGATAAATAGTTCTGTCCCGATTCAATCATTGCACCCCACGAAGGATATGAGCTGCCGGTGCCTAAGCCGAGATAGCTTAAAGCTGCTTCCGCTAAAATTACATTACCGTATTGAAAAACCAAATTCACAATCACCGGCGCGATTATTACAGGCAAAATTTCTTTGGTTAGCAGCCTGGTCTTTGTAAGACCGGCTAAGCGCGCTGAAATAAAATAGTCCTTATTCTTTAATGAGATTACCTCGCCGCGTACAATCTTAAACAAGCTCATCCAGCCGGAGAATCCTAAGACAAAGATTACGCTTGCAATTGAGTTGCCGAACAATGCGATGATCAAAATTATAAAGAAGATTACCGGGAACGCGAGAAACATATCCGTAATTCTGCTTATCAATGAGTCGATTACGCCGCCCGGGTAGCCCGCTATAAATCCCAGCAAAACGCCGAGCAGCATTGAAACAAGTACCGATCCCAAACCAACAAACAAAGATATTCTTGCGCCGTATATTAATCTTGAAAAGATATCCCTGCCGTACTCATCCGTGCCGAGCAGGAACAGCCTTGTTGTTACGACCGGAGATCCGTTTCTATACTCAATATGTTCTTTCGGAAATTCTACCTGCTCTCCGCCTTGATAGCAGATAACATCCGATGCGCTTATTACGCTGTCTGCATAGACAATTGTTTCATCGAATGGTCTTTTAACAACCAGGTTCTTCAGGTAAAAAAAATAATTTTTGTCGCTTACTACATGGGACTCCGATTTCAGATGCAACACTTTAACCCTGCTGAGCGGCGGCAGTAGCTTTGTTACCGATAGGTTTTTCTGGAAATCGGGGTTAGAGCCTGCGGCAAGCGGCGCCAGAATAAAGAAAGCAGCAAGGATTATTATAACCAAAGAAGTAAAATCAATTTTCTTTTGCAGGAATTTGCTTCCGTGCTTTAACAAAGCTATAACGGGAATAATTATTACCAGCGCAGATGAGAGAAGCGGATCGAGAAACTGAAAATTTATCTGGGAAAATACAAATGATGGCGAAACAAATATCAGTCTAATAGTTTGAATTGTCAGAAGTGTCGAGTTAATTATAAAATTGAATCGAAGCAGGAATAGTGCCGTCGCTATTAGAATGATAAAATGCCAAGCCTTTGGATAAAACTTCATCTAATTCAGAATCCCTTTCACAATTCTCTTATCCATCTTTGCCTTAAGCAAGTCGGCGGCAAGGTTTGTTATGATGATTAGAACGCCGGAGACAAATGTGCAGCCTAAGACGAGCGGGTAATCGCGCGATAGGATTGCGTTAACCGTAAGTCTTCCCATTCCCGGTAAAGCAAAAATAACTTCCGTAATTAAAGCTCCGCCGAAAAGAAGACCAAGCTCTACTCCTGCAACCGCAATTAGCGGGCTTACTGCATTCGGTATTACATGCTTCCTCGTTATTACTTTTTCTTCAAAGCCGTGGGCGCGCAGGTTTTCTACAAAGCTCTTATTGTAAACTTCTTCCAGGTTATCACGCAGATATTTATAATAAACCGCTATTCCGCCGAACGACAATGTAATAACCGGCAGAACCATGTGCCGTACATAATCAAATATCTTTTGAAAGAAATTATACGAACTGAAATCAAACGAGCTTAAGCCTGACGAGGGGAAAATATTCAGCCAGACGGAGAAAATAAGAATAAGCGCAACTCCGATGACAAATGAAGGCATTGCATAAACCATTAAACTTGCTTTGGAAATTATTTTATCCCGCGGTCCGTTAATATTCTTCACTACAAACTTCGCAAGTACAAAGCCGCAGCTTATCTGGATTACGAAGCAGATCAGTGAAAAGATGATAGTGAATGGTAAGAACTGCCCGATGACTTCAATTACGGGAACCTGGTAAGTGTAAGAAATTCCGAAGTTGCCTTTGCTTAAATTTAAAATGAAAGTCTTGTATTGATCTAAAAGCGAGCTGTTGAGATCAAATGACTGCCTGACCATAGCCGCCAGCCTCGGGCTTAAATCCGGAGATACAAATTTCTGGGAGGGATCACCGGGCGCAATTCTTAAGAGGAAAAATAAAAACGTAATCATAAGGAAGAGGACAACAAGCGAAGCCAGCACTCTCTTCAACAAGAGTTTTGAAATTCCGTTCCAGCCCGCGGATTTTTCTTTAACCATGCGATTTCTATCTTACAGACCAATCCCAGCACCGGTGATAAGGACCCAGGGGCGTTAGTTGAAAATTCTTTATCCTTTTATTGTATGCCATTAGGTTATTTATCCAGTAAAGGAAGGTAACCGGGTTGTCTTTGTAAATTATTTCCTGGAATTTTTTGTAAAGCTCATCCTTAAATTTTTCGGATCTTGTAGATTCTATTTCTTCAAGTACTTTATCGGCAGCCTTGCTTTGATAGCTTGCAACATTAAGCGGCGCGTCCTCAAGCTTGGAATACCAGAATTGTTTTAAATCCGGCGGAATAGAAACAGACCAACCTGCCATCCAGGCATTCAACTCCCTTGCAAACATCTTCTGGAAAAAAATTTCCGGCTCAAGCTTTTCTATATTTATTTTAATTCCAATTTCACGAAGGTTATTCTGAATTACAGTAGCGGCAAATTCGCGGCGCGGGTTACCGGAAGGAATATCAAGTGTGAATGAAAATTCCCTGCCGTTCTTTTCAAGCAAGCCGGTGTTCTTATTTTCTTTCCAGCCCGCAGAAGCAAGAAGCTGCTTTGCTTTGCCGGGCGAATAGGGTAGAGGTTTAAGCGAAGTGTCGATTGCCGAACTGAAAATTGGCGCAACCGGTCCAAAGGCAACTTCACCGTGATTATCTAAAAACTCATGAAGTATTTCGGCTCTGTTTATTGCATAAGTTAATGCGGTGCGAACAACAGTGCTGCCGAAAAGCTTGTTCGGGACAATCCTCTTAGTCTGCTTGTAGATTTCAGGATCCAAATTATTCCAGCCAACATAATCGTACTCGCGACCTTTGAGCGAAGTAAGCTTAAGATTGTTTTGTCCTCTTAACAGCGGGTAATCATCTGCTCTTATATCCTGCATAAAGTCAATCTCGCCCCGCTTCAATTGGGTTAGCTGGGAATAATAATTCGGTACAATTTTAAAAATCAATTCTTCTATGTTATCCGAATTATAAAGAAATGACTTTGTGTTTGCGCTTAGGATAATCGACTGGCTTTTATTCCATTGGGCAAGCTCAAATGGACCATCTGTAACCGGCTTGATTTCCTTTTCGGCAGTTACGAAGTCTTTCCGGCTTACATTTTTATAAATGTGTTGCGGTATTATCGGGAAGTCGATATCATAAAAAGATGCCGGCGAGCTCTTTTTAAAATTGATCGTCAGCTTATATGGATTTATTACGTCGAAGGTCTTCTTAAGATCGACATGCATTGAAGTGTCCGTATAAAAATGCTTGAACGATCCGTACAGCTTGCTTTGCACCAGCGGATCGGAATAGACATCGAATGAGAAGATAACATCCTTAGCGGTAACAGACTGCCCGTCTGACCATTTAACGTCGTCCCGCAAGTATAATGTTATTGAGGTAGAGTCCTTGTTCCATTCCCAGCTTTTTGCAAGCATAGGTTGGGTGGTCATACTTCCCGTATTAAAATCCCACCCATGCTGTACCAGGCTCAAATATAGAAGTTCCGAGATGGTTCCCTCATCTATATCGAAAGCGAACAAAGGATTTGTCGATTCAATGTCGGATGAGATCGAGGCAACAACCCTATTTTGACTGATAGGAATTTGCTTGGTGCACGAGGGCAAAAATAAGATTGTAAAGATTAATAGGATGGCGAGAATGTATTTGTTTCTCATGTAGCGGCTAGAAAAATATTACTAATAATTTTGACGTTAATTTATTATTTTGTTACCTAAATAAAAAATGAAATTGACTAACTAATATTGAAATGGATGAAAGCTTTGCCCTCACCATACCCCCCCTCAGGGAGAGGGTTGTTGCTCCTCTCGCCCTCCCGGAGGGAGGCTGGGAGTGAGGATTTTTATGGAGATATTAAATATAAATGCTCAGAGTAAATATAAAAGAACTTTCTCTTAAAGGTAAAAAGATAATTTTATCCGGTGTTGAATTTGAACTGCAAAAGAATTCAGTCTTCACAATTATTGGCGAGAACGGCAGCGGGAAGACTACGCTTATAAAATCTCTTACCGGCTTGCTTAACCCGAGGTTCTATTCTGTATCCGGCACCGTATTGTTTGAAGGAAAGGATATTCTTTCTCTCGATTACGCCAGCCTGCTCCAGTTAAGAAGAGAGAAAATCAAATATGTTTTTCAGGATGCGGTAAACAGCTTTGATTTTCTGAAAAAGCTTGAATATTATTTTAACCGGCTCGCTAAGAATAAAAATGAAATTGATGATTTGCTGGAATATTTTCTTCTTCCAAAATCATCGGAACTGCTTAAGCTTTATCCGTATGAAGTGAGCGGCGGGATGGCGCAGAGAATAAACTTTGTCCTGGCTCTTCTTGCTCATCCCAAAGTAATTATTCTAGATGAACCGACATCCGGGATCGATCTTGCAATTTCAAATCTCTTTCTATTAAAGCTAAGAGAATTTGTGTCAGGTAATGATATGTTAAGCGTGAAAGAGGACTGCGCTGTTTTGCTCGTTACTCATGATCTCGACTTTGCAAAGAAAGTTAGT
>JAJYIL010000276.1 GCA_021790055.1 Bacteroidota bacterium | reverse complement strand
TAATTCTTTTTTAAAATAGAATTTTGGGAATGTCATAGTTGCTGATGAATACCGGTAATTGCCTAATTAAGATTTCAAATTTAATATCTGTCAAGCTTAAACTTTTCACCTAAATATAACTTCCTGACTTCAGCATCTTCTGCAAGCTCAATCGCTTTCCCCTGCTTGAATATAATCCCGTTGATAAGGATGTAAGCGTTATCAACGATGCTTAAGGTCTCATGAACATTGTGGTCTGTAATCAAAACGCCGATGCCGCGGTTTTTAAGGTTGGCAACAATCTGCATAATGTCTTCCACGGCAATGGGATCGACACCGGCAAACGGCTCATCAAGAAGTATAAAGCTCGGATCGGTAGCAAGCGCCCGCGCAATTTCAGTTCGTCTTCTCTCGCCCCCGCTAAGCTGGTAGCCTTTGCTTTTTCTAATTTGAGTAATGCTTAAATCTTCAAGCAGCCTTTCACACTTTTCCTTTCTTTCTTTAGCGTCAAGCTTTGTCAACTCAAGGACAGCCGTCAAATTGTCTTCGACAGAAAGCCTTCTGAAAACAGAAGCTTCCTGCGGCAGATACCCGATGCCCATTCTTGCGCGCTTAAACATCGGCTCGTGAGTAATTTCTTTTTCATCAAAGAATACTTTCCCCTTATCCGGTCGGATCATTCCAACTATCATGTAAAAAGTTGTTGTCTTGCCGGCGCCATTTGGTCCAAGCAGTCCGACAATTTCTCCCTTGGATACTTTTATAGAAGCTTTGTTAACAACTACGCGCTTCTTATAAATCTTAACTAGATCTTCGCTTCTTAAAGTTGTTGATTCCATTTTTTCTTTAATGATAATCTATTTACAAATACATTTTTTTTCTATTTGGCTTTTTGACTTATTATCCTCACTCCCGGCGAACCCTCTCTCTTTGGGAGAGCAGGGTGAGGACGCTATCTTATTCCCGGCGAATTAAATGCAGTCTTCTTTTTCATTGCCGCCGCTTTGCCGAAGTTAAAAGTACTTCCCAGCAGTTCTTTTTTCGCCGGGCGATTTTTACGAATAAAAAAACCTGGCAGGGTAAATGAAAGCTCCTCACCTGCTACTTCCTTTTCAGGATAATATTCGCTTGTCGGAGTCCCGTATAATTTAACCGCGCTGACTTTTTTATTCTCGAATAAAATCTTTGCCGACTCCGAAGAGGACTTGGTTAATCCATTCGGTTCATTATCCTCAAATAAATAATAGATACTATGCACGCCGCCGTAAACATCAGTTTCCTCAATTCCATCATCGCCGAAATGGATCTTAACTCTACTCCCGGAAATTTGGTTAAACCGGTCTTTATACTTTTCATCCTGTGAAAGAATAAAAGCATCCCCATTAACATCAAGCAGCTTAATTTTATTTTCCTTAAGAAATATTAAGACAGAGTCGCCGGTAAGCTGGGAATTATCATACCAAATTATCGGCAGCTTTGCATTTTCGCCTTGCTTCACGGTCACTATTTCACCTTTGTTCCTGAAATATTCGGTGTAATCATTTCTTGAAGCAAAAGCTCCTCTTACAATCCTAACAGAATCTTCAGCCTTAAAGATATTTATAGTGTCGCGGTAAGCTTCCATTCTGAGGGACCTAATTACAAGGGTATCAAGTTGAAGTACTAACGATGTATCAAGACTGCCGGAAACTTTTTCCGTATCTATTCTCTGAATATATGAAGAATCTATCTGGATAAAAAGAGGATTCTTGGTGATGAGCGTGTAAAATTTTGCCGGGTAATCTTCAAGATGCCCGCCATATATAATAGAATTGTTTGCCGAATTGCTAATGCGGACACGGCTGTCTGCATACGTAATTCTGGAATCTCTAAAGTGTATAAGACTGTCTGCCTGTATTATATCTTTCGATTCAACAATCTTTACGTTCCCTGTTGCAATCGCTTTGCCGGTATTCTTGTAATAAACAAGCTGATTCGAAGTTAGAGTTGAAGACGTATCTACAAGCTTAACGTTGCTTCTAAAGACAGCTTTTTCTTCGTTGAAGTAATAATTCCCCGAGTCCGCGGTAAGAACAACTTTCTTATCATTCAATTCGACGCCGGAATTTGATTCTGCCTTTCTTTCATCGCCGTAATAATATCCATGCGATGTTGTAATAGTAAGAGTGTCTTGCGTGGCAACAACGTTGCCGATAAGTTCTGCAACATTTCTGGAAATATACCTGATGGCGTGGTCGCAAGTTATTCTTACATTGCCTTGAGTAATCACAACCGGCGCAAATACTTCTTGCATCATCTCTCCGTTAACGGTAGAATATACTCCCCTGCTTCCGGTTACTTCCATTAAATCCTGCTGTTGTGCAAAAATATTAGAGCCGGCAAGAAATAAAAAAGCGACGATAAAAATGATTTTATTTTTTATTTCTATCTGAAATTCCATATCATATTAGGCAAATACATAAAATATCTAACCGGTAATATTTAATTTTTATTTTTTAATTTTGAATTGTTCGTGGTGTCCAATCGTGTAACATAAGTTATATTATAGATAGTGTAATTCTTAAGACTTTCATCCGACTTAAAACCAAAGCCTTGCACTCTTTCCTTGGGCGAAGTGATTGTGACAAACTTATCGGATACAATCTTCCTGTCCTTATTTTTCCACATCAATTCCTGTGTTCTTAGGGTAACCCCGCTGTCGTTCACCGCAACTACGCTGTCTATCGCATAAAGATCTTTCGTTAAATCATTAACCTTGCCTTTGTTGGAAGTAAGAGTCGTTGTCTGCTGTCCGGCAGGATTAAAGAATTTTACAGTGATAGTATCAAGCAAAGTTTCTTGCGGCGAATCATACATTTTTAAATGCTTAGCATAAAGGATAGCCTTAGTATTGCCCGAGTCGCTGAAGAAGACGGTATCATCCCAGCTTTCCTGCGCCGGCAATTTTGATATTTGAAGCGAGGTGTTTACCGACGGCTGTACCTTCTCTTCACTGCAGCCCGCCGCAAAGAATAAGAATATAATGAAGACATAGAATTTCATCTTTGGCTGAGACCAAGATTGATTAAATCATGAAGGTGAATAATTCCGATTGGACGATTTGAATCGTCGATTATAATCATGGCGGTAATCTTAAAATTTTCCATCTGCTGAAGCGCAAACGATGCCAGGTAATTTTCTTTCATCACCTTTGGATTGCGCGTCATGATATCTTTAGCCGTAAGATTTTTTATGTCGAGAGTCTTTTCAAGCAATCGTCTCAAATCTCCGTCCGTAATTATACCTGTCAGTGAACCGTCATTATTGATAACGGTAGTAGTACCTAATCTCTTGGATGTAATTTCGAGTATTACATCTTTGATAGAAGAGCCCACACTAACTTTCGGTATCCTTTCGCCTTGAATCATAATCTCTTTAATCTCCAGTGAGAGCCTCTTTCCAAGGCTGCCGCCGGGATGAAAGAAGGCAAAATCCTCTGCAGTAAATCCACGCCTTTGAAGCAATGCAACCGACAGAGCGTCTCCCATTGCAAGCGTAGCAGTTGTTGATGAGGTTGGGGCGAGGTCATGCGGGCAGGCTTCTTCTTTAACTCCTATATTAAGAAAAATATCGCACTCATTTCCAAGCCTGGAGCTTTTAACTCCCGACATCGCAATCAGTTTAACCTTCATCCTTTTTAACATCGGAAGCAAATTAAGAATTTCTTCGGTGTTGCCGCTTTTCGAAATTAAGATTACAACGTCTTCCTTTCTTACCATCCCAAGGTCGCCATGCAAGGCGTCAGTCGGATGCAAAAAAATTGCGGCGGTTCCGGTTGAATTAAGAGTTGCAACAATTTTTCTAGCGATTAATCCCGATTTACCCATGCCGGTAAGAATAACCCTGCCGGTGCTTTCATAAATAACGTTTACTGCTTTTGTAAATTCTCCGTCAATACTGTTTGCCAGGTTCGCGACAGCCTCAGATTCAATCCTAATTACTTCTTTCCCCTTTTGAATTATTTCATTATCCGTCAATGTTGTCCTCTAAATTTTAATTTTATGCTTAACAATATTATCGATTGCCTTTATTTCGATTAGAAGATCTTTCAACTCATTTAGCGGAAGCTGGCTTGCTGCATCGCTTAAGGCTTCTTTCGGGTTTGGATGAACTTCCAGAAACAAAGCGTCTATTCCAACCGCTGCTGCAGCACGTGCAAGCGGTTTAATAAACCTGGGCTCACCGCCGCTTTCATTTCCTTTGCTCGGAAGCTGAACCGAATGAGTTGCGTCCATAACAACCGGGTATCCAAACTCTTTCATTATTATAAATGAACGCATATCTACAACAAGATTATGATAACCGAAAGTTGTTCCGCGCTCGGTAAGCAAAATTCTTTTATTTCCCGTAGAAGAAATTTTTTCGGCGGCATGTTTCATATCGTCAGGCGCAAGGAACTGTCCTTTTTTTATATTGATCGCCTTCCCGCTTTTACCTGCAGCTACAAGTAGTTCGGTTTGCCTGGATAAAAAAGCCGGTATTTGAAGAATGTCCGCAGTACCTTTGACTTTTTCAATATCCTCTTCATTATGAATGTCGGTAAGAATTGAAAGATTTAAATTCTTTTTTACTTTTGAAAGAATCTCTATTGCTTCTCTGTCTCCTATTCCTGAAAAGGAATTTATACTTGTACGGTTCGCTTTCTTATAACTTGATTTAAAAACATAAGGGATACTCAATTCACCGGCAATCTTTTTTATTGCATCTGCCGTATCCATAACCAGTTTTTCATTTTCAACTACACATGGTCCGGCGATAAGTACGAATTGCTTTCCTTCACCTATCTGGATATCGTTAACTTCTACCAATTTTTTCCTGTTATCTTAAATTCAATTTTACTGCCGTTAAATATAACTAATTTCAAATTGTTAATTAACTATTTCCCGAAACGCCTCTGAAAGTATCTACGGCTGGATGTGATTCCGGCAAAAATATTGTCGGAATTTACCTGATATTTGAAATTTAAGTTTTATATTTTGTGGTATAACAATAAAAATTTCAATAACACTAGAGATTCTCCCGTGATAAACCTAAAGCACTTCTTTTATTTTGTTTTCCTTTTTTGTTTCACGCTTTTCAATATCCGGGCAGCTTATG
>JAJYIL010000275.1 GCA_021790055.1 Bacteroidota bacterium | reverse complement strand
CCGATCTTTTCAAAAGTGAAGTCTTACCTGAACCGTTCAGCCCGATGATAGCCCAATGCTCGCCGGGCTTAACAGTCCATGTAATTTTTTTTAAGATGTAAACGTTGTCTCTTTTGAAGGAAGCATCAACAATATTAATGATCAAGTTTATCTCTCTTTATTTAAGCAAAGCGCTAAGGGCAAAGAGTATAGCGTCGCTTTGCGCTTAGCACTTGCGCTTTGCGAATTAAAATCCTCTCTCGTCTGCCGAAGGACCGTAAATAGACGGTACCGGAATATTATTCAGCCGCATGTAAACAGTTAGCTGTCCACGGTGATGAGCCAGATGATTGATTGATGAGCTCACAGAATCAAGCTTTGGAATACTCATTAATGTTTCACCCTTGTTTTTTAGATAGAATATTTCATTCAATCCTTCATCGGAAAAATTCTTCAGTGCTCTTTTTGCACTTGCGAAGCATTCATCAAGATGCTTTACAAGTTCCGCAGTAGACTTCGGCTGAAAACGATTATAAGTTGCAAAATCAATTGCAGAATCTTCTATAGTTTTCGTAATCCATAAAGGAATTTCGGCAACAAGAAGAGCAAGGTAGCCCATCTGCATGGACCTTTCATGGGGCTTCCAGGTATTCAATTCCATAGGAATCCTTTCCACGCATTTTCGTGAAGCAGGTTCTTCCATCTCCAGCTCTTTGGCAAAATATTCGCAAAGTACGTTCGCTTTCATAAGTATCTCCAAGTTAAAAATATTTTTGCATCAAAAATAATTCTATTTTCTTAATATCAATTGATTTATAACATCAATATGATTTAGGATGTTATACCTTTATAAAAGCGGCGACAAAGAACTGACCGCTGTTTGAAAAATAAGGAATCTTTTGGCTTTCATCGTAATGACGGCTGACAAATTGGTTTTGTGTAGTGGTTCAATATATTTTCCATCTCGTTCTTCCTTCGACTTAGTTAGGTAATCATAATTATTCAAATGATGTTAAGCAAATCCTGGCTGCTGAAGATATCAACTTGGATAGGGAAATTACTCTCCGTTTAATATAAATAATCCCCGAGCACAATTAAACCGGTAAATCAAATCAGGAATTACTATTTGCCGGAAATGCCCTCACTGCAGACAATTGAAAGATCGAGAAATGTTTTTTCTTTTCAAATCTTTGAGAGCAAGCAATAAGTGCAATCACAGACGAAGGAAATTTTTTGTATACCGCATTTACATTGTCAGGCTTTTCAGCTTAGGCGCAAGCTTGCGTAATGCTGCTACAACAAGCAGTGTCATAGTTCCGCCGAATATTACCGACGGCACCAGCCCCATTAAAGTTGCCGCAACTCCCGATTCAAACGAACCGAGCTCATTTGATGATCCTAAAAAAATACCGTTCACCGAAGATACGCGTCCGCGCATTTCATCCGGCGTAAATATCTGGATTATTGTTGCCCGGATAATAACACTAACATTATCAAACAATCCGCTTAACAGGAGAAGTGACAAAGAAAGATAAAAATTTTTGGATACAGCGAACAAGATCATTGACAGCCCGAAGCCTGCAACGCAGATTAAAAGATTACGCCCTGCCTTTTCAAAGAACGGATGATGCGCCTGATAAACCGACATTAGAATTTCGCCTAAAGCCGGAGCCGCGCGAAGAAAGCCTAGACCCTTTGCCCCCGTATGCAGTATTTGATCGGCAAATATAGGAAGCACCGAAACAGCGCCGCCAAAAAATACTGCGAACATATCCAGGGTTAGAGCGCTTAAAATAATCTGGCGGCTGAATACAAATTTTAATCCACCTCTTATACTTTTCATTACTGATTCCCTGGAGCTGTGTTCCGGAACCGGCATGTTTGTTATTAAAGTAAAGAACAAAAAGCCGGCGGCAGACATAATTGCAACAACGGAATAAGCGCTTCCTACGCCTGCAAAGCCGTATATTAAGCCACCGGCAGCAGGACCGGTAACCTCTGCAGTTTGCCAAGCAAGGCTGCTCCATGTAGATGCATTACCGAATAACCCGCGCGGAACGAGCTGCGCTGCGAAAGCCGTCTGAGCCGGAGTCATAAATCCACGTGCCAGCCCGGTAATAAAAATAATTATGTAAATTGGAAAAGCTCCATGCACGGATAAGACAATATCAAGGCTTGTCGAAATAAAAAGAAGGATAACGGCGCAGGCAAAATATACTATATTTGATATAAGAATTATTTTTTTTCTGTGAACTATATCCGCAATATGTCCGGCAAAGAGAGTTATGCCGAAGAAAGGAACAACTTCTGCAAGACCAATAAATCCGAGCGAAAGAGCGCTGTGGGTTAGTTGATAGATCTGCCAGCCTACAACTACCGATTGCATCTGGGTACTAAAGGTAAACAGGAAGCGCGCTGCTACGAACCATTTAAAATCTCTTATTTTTAGCGATGCATATGCATCGGTACTGCTTAAACTTGTTTCCATAAAATCAAAATTTCCGGCACAAATATAAGTGCGCTAAAACTAATTTTTATTAATTTTGCTGATAAAAAATAGAAGAGAATCAGGATGAACAAAGAAAAAATCAGATGGGGAATATTAGGAACCGGCAACATTGCTCATAAATTTGCCGATGCTTTAAGGTATGTTGAAGACTCGGAGCTATACGCGGTCGGGTCAAGGAATATTGAGTCTGCAAAAAAGTTTGCCTCCGAATTCGGAGTCTCCAAGGCTTTCGGCAGCTATGAAGAGGCTGCGCAAGAAAAAAATGTGGATGTAATTTATGTGGCTACACCTCATAATCTTCATTTAGAAAATACATTGATGTGCCTTGAGAAAAACAAGCATGTACTGTGCGAAAAGCCGTTTGGAGTAAACGGGAAAGAAGTCCGCCGGATGATTGCAAAGGCTAAAGAGAAAAATTTGTTTTTAATGGAAGCTTTGTGGTCGCGATTTCTGCCGAATATAATTAAGACAAAAGGGATGATTGAATCCGGTGAAATTGGAAAGGTAAGGCTGCTTACGGCATACTTTTCATTTAACTCCGTTAACGGACCGGAACATAGGCAATTCAATAAAGACTTATGCGGCGGCTCTCTGCTGGATATCGGTATCTACAATATTTTCCTTTCGCTATTTCTACTTGGAAAACCTAAAGAGATATTTGCCTCTGCCGGCTTTGTAAAAACCAAGGTAGACGGCAGCTGCAGCGTTACATTCAAGTATGATAATGAAGCTCTTGCAGTAACATTCTCTTCTTTCCTTGCTAACACACCGGTTGTCGCGGAAGTCCACGGTGAGAAGGGAAAAATCTTTTTAGAAGATAAGTGGTTTTGTCCGACGAACATCAGGCTAACCGATAGCAAAGGTAATGAGAAATTAATCTCGTTCGATTTCAAAGGCAACGGTTACAATTATGAAGCCGATGAAGTAGTAAATTGCATCCGTTCCGGCAAGACTCAAAGCAGCTTAATGAGTTGGGATGCAAGCATAGAGTTGATAGATACTCTTGATTCAATAAGAGAGAAATGCGGATTAGCCTATCCGAAGCATGATAATATTCAATAATTAAAAAGGAAGGACTAATGGAAACCTTACAAACAATCCAAACCAGAAGAAGCATAAAGAAATATACTTCTGAAAGAATTTCGGTTAACAAAATTGAAGCAATCTTGAAAGCGGCGATGTACGCGCCGTCGGCAAGGAATTATCAGCCGTGGCATTTCATTGTACTCGAGGAAAGAAGGGACATCGATCAGATAAGCAAAATAAACACGCATGCAGAGATGATGCTGCAGGCGCCGCTTGTAATAATTATCTGCGGAGATACCAAGCTGGAAACAAATATCGAAAACCTTGTAATGGGATGCTCTGCTGCCACACAGAATGCATTGCTTGCAATTCATGAACTGGGACTCGGCGGAATTTGGGTAAGCATTTACCCGATGAAGGATATTGTTGACGAAGTAAAAAAATTCTATGGATTGCCGGAGAACATTCTTCCTATCTCAGCAATAGCTATCGGCGTACCAAACGAGATCAAAGAAAGTGAAGACAGGTTTCATAAAGAAAAGATTCATTACCATCGCTGGTAAGCGCTTGCTCAATACTCGATTCGAGATGCTGGATACTTTATTCGAAATACTGGATTCTCGATAGAGATCCGGACTCGAGAATCCAGCATCGAGAAATTATTCATACCTTAGTGCATCAATCGGATTAAGCAGAGCCGCTTTTCTTGCAGGATAAAATCCAAAGAACAATCCGACTAAAACTAAAAATCCAAATGAAAGCAGGATTGAAAATACCGTAATAAAAGTGAGCCACTCCGCTAAATTGGAAACCAATTTTGAACCGGTGACTCCTAAAATTATTCCTACAATTCCGTCCATCAGGCTGAGCAATAAAGCTTCAATTAGAAATTGAGTAAGAATATCCTTGCTTCTTGCGCCGACAGACATTCTAATTCCGATTTCTCTTGTCCTTTCGGTAACCGACACAAGCATAACATTCATAATTCCTATCCCGCCTACTAACAAAAAGAATAACAAGAGTAGCCAGCATGGCACCTAAAATTGCTTCCTGCTCTAAGCCGGAAATCGATTGTCTTATATACAGGCTTTGATCGAGCGCTAGAGATGCTTTAACAGATTTTGGAACCTGTTTTAAATTCTTCAAAGCCTTTACAACCGCATTAACAACAGCCACTGTGTTGGCTCCCGAAGCCTTTTGTACTCTTAGTATAACTCCGGGCTTGCCGTTGTTTCTCACAATTTCGGTTTGTTCCTGGTAAGAATCTTCAACCAATGCAAGTTCTCTAATTCTAATAGGAATTCCATTTACAGTTTTAACAACTACGTTACCGATCGGTTCGACAATATTAAATTCACTTTCAGTCTTTAGAGAAGAATCGTAGACACCGGATTTAAGATCGCCGGATATTACTATCAAGTTGGAAGAAGCAACAGCATTAAAAACTTCTTGAAGCGAAATTTTAAGAGCTTCAATTCTATTCCGGTCAACATTAATATAAATCTCCCGGATTTTTCCGCCAACTACCTGGGCGCTTGTAACGCCGTCAATATGTTCAAGTTGAGGTTCAATTACATTGTAAGCCAGATCGTAAAGAGCTCTT
>JAJYIL010000274.1 GCA_021790055.1 Bacteroidota bacterium | reverse complement strand
GCCTTCTACAAAGCAGCTTCAAAATATTAATGGGCTTGCCTCCAACGAAAATTTCTTATTAACGGTTGAGGCAATAAGGGATTATTTAAAAATTTTAAAGCCGGACGGGGAAATAGTTTTTACGGTACATAATAGGTGGGAACTGATTAGACTAATCATTACTACTTTATCTGCTTTTAAAGAAGACGGAATTGATAATACCGACGCAATAAATCACTTTATAATTCTCGGAAGCGACTATGGACCGACAATTGTAATTAAGAAAGCGGCATATACTTTAGATGAAGTAAAGAAGATAGAAAAAATTACAAAATCATTGCCTCCCACTCTACCGAACGTAACATATTTTCCGTACCTAAATAATCCCGTTAACAATGAAATAGAAAATGTACTGTTAAATGATCTTAAAGAAGGCAGCAGCACGCTTAAAGAAATTATGGCAAGGAATAGCTCCGATATTTCGCCTGTCCGCGATAACAGCCCATACTTTTATAAAACAGATAAAGGCGTGCCCGGTGATTTTGGAAACCTATTAAAGGCTACATCCGCGATCGCCTTGTCGTCCGTAGTAATTCCTTTGATGAAGATAAAATCAAAGCAGAAAAAAAATAAAAAGCACAAGGGAAAGGAAAAGATTTTACTTCCATTATTAGTTTTTATATGTATCGGTACCGGGTTTATGGCTTTGGAAATATCTCTTTTCCAAAGGTTTATACTTTATCTTGGCGCGCCTACAATTGCGTTATCAATTTTGTTAGGCTCTTTGCTTGTTGGAATGGGAGCCGGGAGCTATTACGGCGGGAAAATATATCCAGACGATTTTATAACACGTTTAAAAAATATTTCCGGCTTAATAGTAATTGCCGGAATACTTTTATATTTTATTTACCCGGTAATTCTAAATGATATTCTGGCTTACGGTCTGGCACTGCGGGCAGTTGTCTGCTTTGTTATGCTGCTGCCATTCGGCTTTTTGCTTGGTATTCCGTTTCCAACAGGTATACAAATTTTAAAGCAAAACAACCTTGTAAAATATATTCCATGGATGTACGGAGTAAACGGGATAACGTCTGTCCTGGGATCGGTTCTAGCCATTATTCTTTCTATGGTTTGGGGATTTACGCTTAGCTTTTTTGCCGGGTTAGGAATGTACCTAATCATTTTCATATTCTCATCTTTAACGCCTGGTATCAGTAAACAGAAGTAATATGAAAATATCTAAAGAAATAAAGAATCAAATTCTGGCTGATAAAGATAAACTTTCGATAAATGAAATTTCCAAAAAGTACAATCTTCCCCGCATCGAAGTAAAAAAAATTATTACTGATGCCGGGAAAAAAGCTCCTAAATGGTTTTATGTAGTGCCGGTATTACTCCCGGTTATATTTTTAATTCTTCTGGAAGTTATTCTTAGAATAACAAATTACGGCTACAATTTTAATCAGTGGAAAAGCATTGGAGAAGGCAAGCAAGTATTAAATTCGAACATAGGCAGGAAATATTTTCCAAGCGGAGCTTTTGTTCCAACGACGAGCGAAGACGAGTTTGACATACATAAGAAACCGGATGCATTCAGGGTTTTTGTTTTAGGCGAAAGCAGCGCGGAAGGATTTCCATTCAGCCCGATGGGATCATTTGCACGCTATATACGGAAAAGATTGGAGCTGGTCTATCCCAAAACGACGATAGAAGTAATTAATTTAGGCATGACGGCAATAAACTCATATACGTTGCTGGATCTTTTACCAGGCGTATTAAAACAAAAGCCCGATTTAATTTTAATCTACACCGGTCATAATGAATATTACGGGGCACTAGGCGTCGGTTCTGTTGAATCTTTCGGCTCATCGAGAACATTAATAAGATTAATATTGTATTTAGATAGATTTAAGACTACACAGCTTGTACGCAATACAATTCATTGGGTCATGTCTTTATTCTCCTCCAAAAATAAAGCAGAAGCCGGAACTATAATGTCCAGAATTGTGAAAGACAAATACATTCTTCTAAATTCAAAAGTGTACAATGAAGGCATTCAGCAATTTAAAGAGAACATGACCGATATTTTAAAGATGATTAAAGGCAAAGGAGTGCCGGTAATATTAGGAAGCCTGGTAAGCAATTTAAGAGATCAAAAGCCTTTTATTTCAGTTCCTACACCCGGTTATCAAACTGCAGATCAAGTATACGATGAGGCTGAGAGTGCCTTAAAGGATAAAAAATTTACAATAGCAGATTCTCTTTTCCTGCTGGCAAAGGACCTTGATGCGCTTAGGTTCAGGGCGCCTGAAAAGATAAATACGGTTATAGATAATTTGGGAAAAGAATTTAACGCACCGGTCGTTCCGATAGACTCTATATTTGATTCCGCAAGTCCCGACGGAATAGTTGGAGACAATTTAATTGTAGATCATCTGCATCCGAACCTAAAAGGTTACGAGCTTATGGGACAAGCCTTTTACAATTGTATGGAAAAGAACGGGGATCTGCCTAAAAAAGAAAAAGCTAAAATTCCTTTTAGTGAACAGGACAGTCTTACGCGCGCTAATTTTATGTTTACAAAGCTTGATTCAATTATCGGTAATGATGGTATTACTATACTGAAAGATAATTGGCCTTACAAAAAGAGTAAAGAAATGTCGAAGTTTCAACAAAAGGATTTCGACAATTTACTTCAGCCAAAAGATTTCATCGATTCGCTTGCAATGTTTAAAATAGAAGATAAAGTATCCTGGGCTGATGCTCACTTAATTGGCGCTACATACTATCTGAGAAGAGATGACATAAAAGAATATTTAAAATATATGAATGTCCTGATATATCAGTATCCAGGTTTAAAAGATCTTGATGGTGCACTTAGATATTTTTATGAAAAGAATGAATTAAATCTTGCGGATTATACGCCAAAAAGGGATGGGCTCATGGCATTGTATATTGGTAATTTCGACAATGCTATCAAATATTTAACCGAAGCTAATAAATCGGATCCCAAGGATTCTTCTGTATTATATAATCTCTCCCTGGCATATTCAAAGAAGAAAGATTTTAAGACGGCTCTTGAGTTGGTAAATAAATGTTTAATTATAGATCCTAAATACCCGGAAGCGAACGACCTAAAACGGAAAATATTAAATCAAGTTAAAGCAAGCACTAAATGAAATATTTTTATATTTGATTAACTGAAACCAAAACTATGAAACAATTTATTGTCACCATTTCTTTTATAATTGCCTTAAGTATACTTACATACTCACAGAACAATTTAATGCATGCACCGCAGGGCTTCGATTCTTTACGTGCTAACATCCCTCACGGGAAAATAGATACAGTTCAGTATTACTCAACAACAGTTGGAACAACCCGCAGAGCCCTTGTTTATACGCCTCCCGGCTATTCAACTGACAAAAAATACCCGGTGCTATATTTATTGCACGGCATAGGCGGGGATGAATTTGAATGGCTTAACAACGGGCATCCGCAAGTTATTCTTGATAACCTCTACGCTGAAAATAAAATCGAACCGATGATAGTTGTATTGCCGAATGGAAGGGCAATGAAGGATGACCGTCCGGTTGGTAATATTTTTGACAGCGTTAAAATACAGGCTTTTGCAAATTTTGGAAAAGATTTATTTAATGATTTGATCCCATACATAGAAAGTCATTATCCGGTTTACACAGACCGTGAGCATCGTGCTATTGCAGGCTTGTCCATGGGCGGGGGACAATCACTGAACTTCGGATTAACACATCTCGACAAGTTTGCATGGATAGGCGCATTCTCGGCGGCTCCCAATACGGAAAGTCCGGAGGCACTTATTCCCAACCCGGAAAAATTGAAAAGGGAATTGAAGCTGCTATGGATTTCATACGGCGACAACGATAACCTGGTAGTCTTCGGCAAGCGCATTCACGATTATCTGGATGCATACAACGTTCCGCATATCTTTTACATGGAGCCGGGCGGACATGAGTTCAAAGTATGGAAGAACGATTTGTACATGTTCAGCCAGCTTATATTCAAGCCGGTAGATACTTCAACATTTCCGGAGTACAGCGTCGTCGGCATTCCTGCCACCACAAACGTTAGAGGTGCAAAATATCCGAGAGTCTTGCCGGACAACAGAGTCATCTTCCATATCAAGGCGCCGGATGCACAAAACGTGCAAATCGATCTTGGTAAAAAATACGATTTGGTAAAAGATACTGCAGGCTATTGGAATGTAACAACCGATCCATTAAGCGAAGGCTTTCATTATTATTCATTGTTGATTGATGATGTTGCTGTTGCAGATCCTGCAAGCGAAACATACTACGGTATGGGACGGATGGCAAGCGGAATTGAAATACCTATTAAAGGGCAAAGCTTTTATGCCGTCAAGAACGTTCCTCACGGTGAAATTAGAATAAACAGATACTTCTCAACGGTTACGAATTCATGGCGCAAACTATATATTTATACTCCACCCGGATACGATTTTAAACCGAATGAAAAATATCCTGTCTTATACATATTACACGGCGGAGGTGAAGACGAGAGAGGCTGGGCTAAACAAGGCAAAGCAGATTTGATACTTGATAACCTAATTGCAGAAAAGAAAGCAAAGCCTATGCTTGTAGTTATGCCCGACGGAAACGTAGGTCCGCTTGACCTTGGTGAAAACAGCTTAAGGATGTTTGAAGCAGAGTTGGTACGGTGTGTTATTCCATTTATCGAAAAAAATTACCGCGCAGAATCCAATTCAAAAGACCGTGCACTTGCCGGATTATCTTTAGGCGGGCTGCAAACCCTTTATGCCGGGATGAACAACACTAAGCTGTTTTCATATCTTGGTATATTCAGCTCCGGCTGGATATTGCCGATGCAAAGCAAGATTGCCGATGAGCAGTACAACTTAATGGAAAAGAATATTTCTACCATTAAACACAATTTAAAATTAGTCTGGATCGGGATTGGCGGAAAAGAAGACATAGCATATAATAATTGCCAGGCAATGCGTGCAAAATTTGATGAGATGAAACTTAAGTACAATTATTTCGATTACCCCGGCGGACATGCCTGGCCTGTATGGCGGGAAGACTTATTTAAGTTTGCTCAGTTATTATTTAAATGAATTATT
>JAJYIL010000273.1 GCA_021790055.1 Bacteroidota bacterium | reverse complement strand
GAAAAGCCGGGCTCAAAGACCGTAATTGATTTTTCGCTTGAAGAAAAATATCCTACCGGCAGCGCTGAGCTTGACATGAGAAGATTTTCAAAGCATTATGTGAATAAGGATGAAAGAGCCGATATCGAATTTCTATACCCGGAAGTAATAAACCTCCAGGATAAAGAAATCCAAGGCTCAATCAACGACAGTCTTAAAAAAACTTTCTTAAGAGATTATAACTTTGGCGAAAGAAACGTTACCTGGAAAAGCTACTACGATATGATGAATGACTTTGTAAGCCGCTATAAAGAATTCATCAGCGATACCTCGCTGCCGAAGGATTACAGACCGATATGGGATAATATGTTTATTACAGACGCCATCTTCAACTCGGATAATATTCTTTCGCTTGAAGACGTTGAGTTCCGATTTGAAGGCGGCGCTCACCCGTTAACTTTTTTTATTTATGTGAATTATGATTTGAAAACCGGGGATATAATTTCCCTTGACGATCTTCTGAAATCGGGTTACAAAGCCGAGCTTGATAGGATTGGAGAAAAGAAATTCCGCGCGGCTTACAACATTAAGCCCAGCGAGACTTTTGAACAAGCCGGTTATTTTATCAATAAAAATGAGTTTCACCTAAACAATAATTTTTGCATTACTAAAGCCGGTCTGCGGTTCCGGTTTGGACAGTATGAAATCGCTCCATACGCTTTTGGAGCTCCGGGCGTGTTTATTCCATATTCCGATATTAAGAATTTAATTAAGCCGGGCAGTATAATTTCCGGTTTTGTCGGGCAGCATTAGATATTTCACCCAAAATTATTTTATAGTAATTTCGCAAAGAAAAAATTAACGGTTATAATGGCACCAATAAAAAATGTTATACATCCAGGCGTAAGGATCGGACACATTCATCTAACTGTTTCAGATATCGAGCGCTCGTTAAAGTTTTACCGAGATTTGCTCGGGTTTGAAATTACGACAACATTCAGCAACTCCGCAGTGTTTTTATCTGCCGGAGGCTATCATCATCATATAGGCTTAAATACGTGGCATGGTGCGGGCGCTACACCGCCTCCGCCGGGTCATACAGGCTTATATCACTTCGCAATTCTTTTCCCGGATAGAAAGGAATTAGCCCGCGTTGTAAAAAGATTATTTGAGATAAATTATCCAATCGAAGGCGCGTCGGACCACGGAGTGTCCGAATCAATCTATCTTACGGACCCTGACGGGAACGGTGTGGAGCTTTACTGCGACAGACCTCTTGACAAATGGCCCATTGATGACGACGGTCATTTGCAGATGACTACAACTCACCTGGATCTGCTTAACTTGCTTTCGGAACTCGATCATGAGAGTTAACAATTGTATCAATCATTTTAGAATGATGGAGCGATAATATGGTTAATAAAAAAATTCATCTGTTAGGATTTGCTGGAAGTTTAAGAAAATCCTCATGCAATGCCGGTCTCCTGCGCGCTGCGCAAGAGGTAATGCCTGTAAACATGGAAATGGAAATTTTTAGCCTAGCAAATATTCCTTTATACAACGGTGATCTTGAGGCAAACCCTCCTGCTGCGGTGGTGGAGTTCAAGAAAAAGATTGCCGAGGCTGACGCTCTTTTGATTGCCATACCAGAATACAATTATTCAATTGCCGGCGTTTTGAAAAATGCGATTGACTGGGCTTCAAGACCTGTAAAGGATTCCCCTCTTAATGGAAAGCCGTTTGCAATGATGGGAGCCGGCGGCGGATTGGGAACTGCGCGAGCTCAATATCATTTTAGGCAGCTTGCGGTTTTTACTAACATGTTCATCTTCAATAAACCGGAAGTATTCGTACCAAATGCGATGGAGAAATTTGACAAGGATGGTAATCTTAATGATGATTCGGTGAAGGAGCGTATTAGGCTTCTTCTGGAAACACTTGGCGACTGGACAAAACGCTTTCAATTTAAAATTGGCTGACTTAATAGGCAGTTCCTATTGTCCCCAATCGATTTGCGAAGTAGTAACAATAATTTTCCAGGCACCGTAGGGAACTGCGCCGGGATTTACAAACTGCCAGGAAACCGTGTCTAAGCCGGTAAGACCGAGATAATCCTTGACTGCCGGCGATACGTCCAGACCGGAGCTGTTATTTAAGAATTGGTTGCGGGGCAATGAAGTTCCGAAAACATAATTTGAATCATCATAAAAGAACGGACCGCAGTCTTCCCACTGCGCATAAACCGCTTTGTTGTCCTTCGTAATTTTTATCCACTGGTTCTTGCACATAGATTCATGTGAAGCCCAGTTTTTGTCTTTAGCCCAGTAAACCATATTGTAAGCGCTCTGTCTGCGCTTTCCGTTCTCATCAAAATCGTTGTATGGCAAGGCAAAGTAAAAAGGATTTTCCTTTGGAATAAATCCCGCAGGGTAGTAGCCGTTACGGTTATCCGGATCATCAACGCCGCCGTAATGAGCCTCCCAATTTATATCCCAAGAGCTTTGGGAATTTGGAATATAAGCGTTAGTGGAATCGGCTGGTTCGCCAACCCAAAAATAGGTGCATGTAATATTTTTATGAACCGGGTATAAATCCGTCGGAGGGAAAAATGGGCTATTGTCTTTGCACGATGAAAAGGCTAGAAGCGTGACCGACATTGTAATAACGGATTTCATAAACTATTCCTGTTCAAAATTCTTTCACTGCGGCAATCCTTAATCGCTTGTAATCTATAAACCATTTACCGTCTTTAATATTTTTTGTAGATAAGTCATCCTTAATTTCAGATAACAAATTCTTTCTAATTTCCGGTTCAATACCGGAGAAGATTCCTTTGCCGAACATCTCCAGCCAATCAATAATATCAACACCGTCGTCAAGAAAAGTATCGCGGTCAAAATGAGCGGCAAATTCTACTTTGAAGCCGTATTTCTCCAGCAATGAAGCATATTCGCCGATAGAAGGGAAATACCAGTTTATTCTTTCGGCGTTATCAGGGTAACCATTCTTCTTTAAAATAATGCTTAGCGCATCAACAACATTTCTGATATTGTTTTTCCCGCCAAATTCAGCAACAAACCTTCCGCCGGTTTTCAAAGCTTCAGATAAACACTTTACTACTTTTTCCTTTTCAGGAATCCAGTGAAGCACAGCGTTAGAAAATATTGCATCAAATTTTTCGGTGAAGGAAAAATCAGTTGCATCCATCTTCTTAAAATTTATTGAGGGATATTTTTGCGTTGCTTGTTTAATCATTTCTGCAGAGCTGTCAATACCGGTAACATCGGCGCCGTAGTCTGCAATCACCTTTGTTAGATGACCGGTTCCGCAGCCAAGGTCTAATATCCTTTCACCTGGCTTTGGAGAAAGAAGCTTAATTACATCTTCACCATACTTGAAGACGTATGAATGTTTAGTATCATATAACTCCGAGTTCCAGGTATTCTTCATCCTCTATTCCTATAGTATTAGCATTTAATCTGGTTAAGTAATATCGTTATCATGAATATGGTATAGAGCTATTCCGTATTCCACATTTCTAAAATACAATTTCATATCCAAGTTTTGCAACATAAACTTTTGTACTCTTATAGCTTTTTATAATTTCAGCTCCTATCCACGAAATACTTTCAGGTTCTCCATGAACCAAAATTACATTTTCGGGGTGAAGCTTATGGACAATTTCTAACAATCCTTCTCGTCTTGAATGAGACGGGAACCTGAAATTCTCAATGGAGCATTTGATTTCTTCGGATGTAAATTCATTAAGCTGTATCCTTCCGCCTTTTTTTGCGTTTGCAAATTTGTAACCGGGCGTGCTGGCTTCCATGTAGCCGACTGTAAATATTGCAGATTTGCTCTGCTTAATCCAGTGCCGTGCAAGATTGTAAGAGGCTGTCCCTTCAATCATCATTCCGCTTGATGCAAGTACAATGCACGGATTCTTAAAGAAGTTACCGGGCTGGGTAGCCTCATAAAGATCATTCTGAGGGATATTTGAAATCTCAAGCTCCGGGTTAATACTTCTAACTGAATAGCGGTTGTAGTCATAAATCCGGCTGATTTTTCTTGCAACGCCACCGGTATAGATTTCCGTCTGAGTCATTTTCCCGCTGCACATTAAATTCCAAATTGTCGTCAGTAATTCCTGCATTTTTCCTAAGGAGAAAACCGGGACTAAAACCGAACCGCCATCGTTAAGAATCTTATTTACCAAGCTTGCGAAGCGCTGAGATTCTTCATGCCATTTTAATATTGAAGAAGAATCGGTACTCCCGTAAGTTGTTTCCAAAATTAACGTATCGATTTTTGTGTCTGGCAGGTCCGCGCCTGGAATCAGCTCCTGGTTGTCAATGTCTATATCACCGGTGTAAAAAATTTTCTTACCGCCACTCTCCAGTAAAATTCCCGCCGCACCGAGAATATGACCGGCATCGAAAAACTGCACTTTTATTTTTTCATCACGGTAAGAATAGCCTGAAACTTCAAAATCCTCGTTATAAGATTTATAATTAATAGAGCGAATAAGCAGATCGATTTCTTCGTGAGTATAAACATCCAGCTTGTCTGTTTTAGGTACCTGTTCTTTTAGAATTGAAATGGTATTGTGCAGTGTAACTTCCGCAAGAGCGCGTGTCTGCGGTGTAGTTGTAATTCGCAAATAAGGATGAAGCTTGATAAGGAAAGGCAGTGCGCCAAGGTGGTCTTGATGCGCATGCGAAATAAGCACATGATCTAACTGCTTATCAGTAATCAAATCAAAAGCGGGAAGAGCTTCTGTCCCAGTCTTCTGCGGGTGAATTCCGCAATCGAGAATAATTCCGACGCCTGAAATATTCACGTAATAGCAATTAGCGCCTATTTCTTCTGCCCCACCAAGCGGTAAAAATTTTATTGCCAAAAGTAAATCTTAAATAATTCTTTATAAGTTTAACTAAAATTTATTACTATTACAATTTTCGTCAATTTAAAAACTCGTCGGCAAGTTGCCCTTTCGGGTCCCAATCCTGGGGCCACAGGATGCCCTTTTCGGCAACGAAATCTTCAAATTTGGTCTGGCTCTCGTCTTCGCTGACGCCGATCATCACGAAACGGGGCGTTTTGAACTGGTTGTAAATGCGGAACATCTCGGGCAGTGCTTCGCG
>JAJYIL010000272.1 GCA_021790055.1 Bacteroidota bacterium | reverse complement strand
TAGTTGGTTATCAAGGCATTGGTTTTGGTTCTTATACAGGCAATGCAACTAATTTTTCAGTTAAAATGAATAATAATATAACAGAATATGCAATTTGGCAATTGCATATTTTCGATTAAACATAGAGACAACAATTTCTAAAAAAAAGCCACTTCCAATCATGAATTAACCAAATAAAGTCATTCGAAGTTTCCGGGCTTGTGGTATTTCCTAAACTCTCTTAGTCCGACTCCTTTTTCGCGCTTGAAATATCTTGAAATATGCTCCATATCGGTAAAATCAAAAAGTGAGGTTATTTTCGAAATAGATAAATCCGTCTCAACTAGTAACTTTGAAAGTAAATCGATACGTACGAATTGAATCTGGTTATATATCGATCTATGAATAGTTTGCTTAAATTTTCTTTCAAGTGTACGTTTACTTATACCTGTTGTTCTAACTACATCTTCAACAAGAATTTTATTCTTTGCATTATTTATAATAAACTGAATCGCTTGTGCTACGTCTGCATCGTCTACTGCAAGAATATCCGAAGATTGCCTTTGAACTAAAAAGCTCGGAGTAACTAAAATCTGATTATCAAGAATCTCCCTGCCTTCTATCATATTATCAATTAGTTTTGCAGCTTCATATCCTGCCGATTCAATATTAAGGGCTATGCTCGTTAGAGGCGGGTCGCTTATATCGCAGATAATCGGATCGTTATCAACACCTACAACCGCAACATCTTCCGGTACTTTTATATTGCTTTCCTTGCATACTTCAAGTATATGTTGACCTCTATCGTCATTGCATGCAAAAATGCCGACAGGTTTAGGCAATTCATTAACCCATTTACTTATATACTTCTGTTCGTATTCCCATTCATTGTACTGAATGCAAGACGGAGGAAAATATACATGAGTACCGTACCCGGCTTCTTCATTGAATTTGCGGAAATAAAGCCCGCGTTGTTCCGACCAATCATAATTCTTAAAGCCGCAGAAGGCAAAGTTCTTAAGTCCCTTTTCAATAAGATGCTGACTTGCCATTTCTGCTATCGAGGATGAGTCTGTCCGTATTACGGGAAGGTCATGAGAATGAGAAGAACAATGAATTGCAAGGATTGTAGGTATTTTTAATTTTATCAGTTCTTCAGTTATAAGAGAATCACGAATTATAAGCCCGTCCGGTCTCCAGCGGGTTAAACTTGGGATAGTCGATTTCAAATCAATCGGCTCTTTATAAAAAGTCCATGGACCGTGTATCCTGGAGTATCGTGCAACTCCGATAATCAATTGCCTACCGAACTCGCGGGAAGACTCTACAAGCAGAACAATCTTTTTCAGTTTATTATTACAGTTCATTTTCCATCGTTAACCAAATTTTCATTCTGTTATCACCTCTGTTCGACCAGAATAAATCAGTAGGAATATTATTTTTTTCATTTGTCCGAATCTTACTTCTTACATAGGATTGTGAGCTTCATAATAAGCAAGTTTATGTTGCGGCTTAGGTAAGCCAGCCGGAATAGGCAGTTTTGAAAATGTCTGGAAGTACAGCACACAGCCGTCTCTCCATTTAACTGCATCTTCGTACTGCATCCTTAATAACATTTGTTCAGATTTAAATTCTTCCGGATCAATTTTCCCTTTCAGAGAATTCCAAATTTTCTGAATTTCAACGACGCCTTCTACACCCTTATAATAATGATGACAAAGACCATCCCAGAGAGTTTCACCTGATTTCATCTTATAAGTCCACGGCACATGATGGAACCAGAGGAGAAGTTTTGCCGGGCATGTCTCTTTGAAATTAAATTCATCGGCAACCGGTTTAAAATATTGATCAACTGCATCGCTTCCACTTCTCGTTCTGTTGAAGCCGATGCCGATGCTGTCTGCTCTGTGGTAGTAAGGAGAATTCCAATCCTGGTGCTCGGAATTGTCGACCCACGGTCCGTGATAAACGCTCCAGCCCGTCAGCATATTAAGGCCGAGCGGATTCATGTAGTTCACAAAATTCTCTCTCGAAGCCAGCATAATCTTTTCAACCGGCTCTATGATAGATTCTTCATTAGAGAAGGTCATCCTAATCCATTCGTCCGCTATCTGCTTCGAAGTAAGATTATAATTCCACGCCAACCTTCCGAATGCATACCAGTTTGCCTGACCGAAAATATTTCCTGTCCAGTCTCTGTCATTATTAATATTGGAAACGCCTGCCATGCCGGAATACTTATAACCGTCCAGAGAGCCGTCAATTACCTTTGCAACTGTTGATCCTTTTCCTTTCGCAAAGGTGTCGGACATTAAAGTCTCACGCCACATTGGTGCCAAATAGGCTAAGCTTACATCTTGTCCCAGAGCTCCCTGACCAATATCAACTTCCATAATTAAAGGAGTCCTCGGCATCGCACCGAATAAAGGACTGAAGGGCTCGCGCGGCTGGAAATCAAGCGGACCGTTCTTCACCTGAAGCAGAACATTGCTGTCGAATTTTCCATCAAGCGGTTTAAATATATCATAAGCCTGTCTTGCGCGATCCTTAGGATTGTAGGTGTAAACAAAGCATCTCCAGATTACTATCCCGTTATATGGCTTGAGCGCATCTGCAATTACGTTTGCACCGTCTGCCTGAGTTCTGCCGTAATCTTCAGGTCCAGGCTGACCTTCTGAATTTGCTTTTACTACGAATCCTCCAAAGTCCGGAATGAGTGAGTATATTTCCTTTGCCTTATGCTTCCACCATTCTTTTACGGAAGAATTAAATGGATTTGAAGTCTTTAGTTTCCCCAACTCTTTAGGCGATTCAAAATTAGCGCTTAAATAAACCTTGATACCGTATACACGGAATAAGTCAGCAAGCGCAGCTACTTTAACGAGATAATAATGCATAATAATTTTCGGATCGGCATTAATATTGTTAAGCACGGCACCGTTAATACCGATTGAAGCGTTGGCACGGGCATAATCAACATAGCGCTGCTTAATATAATTCGGCAATGTATGCCAATCCCAGATAGAGCAGCCGGGATAGACTCTCGAGCCATCCAGGTTATCCCAATGGTTCAACATACGTAATTTTTCTTTAGGGCAAGAAACGATATTTAGATTTGCAATATCCTTGTTTGATTGTATGAGTCTTAGCAAATCAAAGACGCCGTACAAAATTCCGATATCTTTGTTTGCAGTAATAATCGTAATCTTCTTCCCATTAATTTTTGTGGCTCTAATAACAAATCCTTCATCACCTGCCTTTTCAAGTTCATTCTTTAGCACGACTTTTCTAATTAACGATATATTTCTATAAACACCGGCAAGTAAAATCCCATTCTCGTACAGATTTTTAACTGATGGTACTTTAATTCCAAGTAATCCGTCTAAGCCTTTGTGAAGTTCATTTCTTGCAGCCTGGATTGTGAGAGAATTCCCTGCCACCATTGATGCATTTATTTCTGCCCTGTATTCGTAAAGCAAATGCTTATTGGGAACCATGTTATATTTTAGCCATAGCCTGTATCCGCTGCCGGCATAAATAGGATTTACAAATACGAATAATGAGGCTATGAAAACAATTTTTAAAAGAGAGGCAAACCTTCCTCTAAAGCTGAAAACATAACTGATCATTCTACCTCCATAAAATTACTTTCTCCCCTTAGGAATTTTTGTTCCCTAATTTGTTAAAAGATTACTATGATTAAAAAGGTTAAATGTTTATTGAATCGTTTCAATAATAAATAATAAATTTCCAAAAGGCAATATACAAACTAATATTCCGCATTGTTCGTTTAAAAAAGTCTCGTGGGTAAATTGGAAAGCAGCAGCCTTGAACAGGCTGCTGCGTGAAATTACCTTTATGCTTTACAAATAGTTGTATTAGGCATTTTAATTGTGATTTACCAGATCCTTTACAGCATTGCTAAGGAAAATATATTCACCGGCAGTACTTATAACGGCTTCATTTTCCCCCCAGAAGAATGGCCAGTCGTCTTTGTTCTCAAGGAAATCAGGCTGCAGCATAAGCAGACCCGGCACCACTCCGCCCGCTACATTTGAGAAGTCTGCCCTGGTACGTCCGTAAATAACATTCTTAGAGTGCGTACCAACATCTGCAACAAACGAGAGATTGGAATATGGGTGGCATCCGAAAAGATAGTCGATTCCACGGAGAGTATATTCGGGACCGATAATTTCCGGGAATTCTTTGTGTGCATAATAATTTAAAGTCGCCCAGCTAATTACTTCATCATCACCGCCCCAATGCCTGGTTCCAATCGGCACCCCGTAAGGATTTTTCAAAAGCAGAGAATCATCCATTATCTTAAGTTTTTTTATATAGGGTTCCAACTCCGCTTTGTATTTGCTTCCAAAATACGGAATTGCGATCAGCGCATTTTCAATACTCATTTCAGGGAATCCTTCCGCATAGCGTTCCATTCCGACAAGCGCAACTCGGATATCTTTAAGAAATATATCTTCATACTTTTTGTCCTTAGTTGCAATGAAGAGCTGTAACGCGGCAGAAGTCGTCATGCCTGCACCAAAGAATCTTGCAAATCTGTTTGAGCTGCCGCTTGTATCCTTTAGCTGGCGGTCGAACGATCTTTCCGCAGTAGTTAAGCATTCTTTGGAAAGCTTATCATCATATCCTTTAAAAGCACGGCTTGCATTTGCAAGGCAAGCTATCGAATTATAATTCATCCAAGGTTCGTCCGTAGTAAATGCCCACCTGTCATCATCTGTACCGCTGTAACCTCCCTTTACTTCATAAGGCTTTAGTTTTGGATCATAAATTAGGTTATCAGTAATTGTAGATGCATCGCCGAGATGAACGTATTGATAAAGATGAGGCATCTCAATTGCGGGGATAGCACGTCCAAATGCCTTCTGCATTCCAAGCTGAAGAAGAACACCATGCTCAATCTGCTGGAGAATATCAGGTTTGCCATCCGGATCATGAATACAAACGTAACGCTGTTTTTCATCAATATAGGTTTCATCTAATTTCGGTTTAAACTGCAGCCAGGTATCAGCCAGAGAAGATATCGTTTCGCACTGCGAAGCTTCTTCGACATCAAAGTCACCTGCATCGAACCAGCCGCCTACATTTAATCCCGGGATATGCTCTCCCGGTTTATAGCGTGTGCCTGTAA
>JAJYIL010000271.1 GCA_021790055.1 Bacteroidota bacterium | reverse complement strand
TTTCAAGAAGTAAACCAGCTTCGTCTTCTGAAAGAGAATATTTAGCCTCATCAGCAATCTTTTTTAAGTTATGAGTCTTAGGCGGTATATCGCTAGAATTATTTTTAACCCAAAGAGCTTTAAGAATCTTTTCTAATGAAAGATGACCGATAAACAAAGCCCAGTCATAATTGCCGGAGTTAAAATTACTTTCCATTGAAGCCAAAATCATTCTCCGAAGTTTTTATCCAATATTTTATATAATCTGCTTTATCCATTTCAAATAATTACGATTTGATCAAATATAACAATATCATTTAGTCCAGTCAAAGTTTTAAAATCGGATAAAGCCTTCAGGGCAGCTTATTAAAGCCCCGAACATATAGAAGCTTTTACAACATTCTTGTCAATATCATCTTTTTCATTTTAAGCGACCAAGTTCATATCTTTTTTCATTACTGTATACTTCTTTTTTCCGTCTGCTCAATTGTTTCCACATATTTCCAAACTAACCGGAGTGAGTTTCTTTTACACACTTATCCAGGACACAATTGTAGTCCTTATCAAAACAGTATTAAGAAATTGTTAAGTCACTACTAATTCATAGACTTTATTATTCCGCATCACTAAGCTCTTTTGAGCAAATTTAATTTTTGAGCCATAGCTTAAAAGTTTACGATGTTTTGGGGAATGAAATGACTACTTTGGTAAATGAGGAAAAGAAAGCGGGAAATTGTATTGTCCAGTTTTCAGTAGGAGCAATCGGCTTTTCTTTCTATCTCAAGGTATTCCTCGGGCTTGATTTACGATTTTGTTTTTAGCATAATAAACGAAGCTAACTTTGTTTCTCGTTATAAAATAGACAAAAAATTGCTTTTTAACAGCATACCTTGTTCTCTTCTGGTACCGTATAAATCCACTTTAAAATAGTTAATCTTTCTTTGGTTTTTCATAATAGCTTTAATAAATTTATTTTCCAATTGTAAGAATTTATGAATAAATTTTCCGCTACTGTAATTATTTTTTTACTGATTAGTATTACGGCACTGCCGCAAGAGGAATCGTCCTTCTACGATGCCCCTTTTGGCGGAGGAATAGGTTATATTGGCGGATGGATTTTCCCTAAAGTCTATGGCATAAATTCCGAGTTACAAAATTTTGGAGTATCAAAATTTCCTACGACCGGATTTTATACTTCCGGCGGAACAGGCTTTATTTATTTAGGAATCATTAAAAATTTTAGAATTGGCGGGGTTGGCTTCGGAGGAAGCTTTTCAACTTCGGGAAATTCAAAAGAAGTATTTCCTCCCGGCATTTACGGCGCTCCCAGTAAAATTGTGCTGGTTAATAATGAAGCCGTTTATTCATTAAAGGGCGGAGGAATTACAATTGAATATACGATTCCGTACGTAAGAAATTTTGGAATTTCAATAGGCGCACTTATTGGAAGAGGGAGTTTAAATATTGAGCTTTATAGAAATGTCGGCGGTAAAAGCTGGCAGAGTTATTGGAATGATGCGAGCAAATATCCGTCTGCAAATTTCAGCAGCACTTTACTAAACAACTACTGGATTTTTACTCCGATGTTGAACATTGATATCCCGGCTTACCATCTGCTTTGCTTTAGAGTTGGTGCCGGTTATCAGATTACTTTTGGAAGTAAATGGACTTACGATAACAACCAGGTACTGGCAGGTGCGCCATCAAATATTAACGGCGATAGCCTTTACCTCCAAGCGGGAGTATTAATAGGTATATTTTCTTTTTAGGATTTAAGTGAAAAATATTTTAGTAACCGGCGGCGCCGGCTTTATTGGAAGCAATTATATCAACTTTATGTTATCAAATAGAGATGAGTATTTTATTGTTAACCTTGATAAGCTTACTTACGCCGGTAATCTCGAAAATCTAAAGCCTTCAGAAGACAACAAGAATTATCAGTTTATAAATGGAGATATTGTTAACTCTGAATTGTTGGATTTTATTTTTCAAAAATATAAGATAAAATACGTAATTAACTTTGCAGCCGAATCGCATGTTGATAGAAGTATTTTGGGCTCACAAATATTTTATCAAACAAATGTAATTGGTACAAATGTTCTTCTTGAAACAGCCCGCAAGTATGATGTAGAAAAGTTTCTGCAAGTTTCTACTGATGAAGTTTATGGTAGCCTCGGAAAAGAAGGATTGTTCACCGAGTCCACTCCGCTTTCTCCAAACAGTCCTTATTCATCAAGCAAAGCTGCCGCTGATATGATGGTACTGGCTTTCCACCATACATTTGGAATGCCGGTTGTGGTAACAAGGTGTTCCAACAATTACGGACCCTTGCAGTTTCCGGAAAAACTAATTCCATTGATGATCATAAATTCATTGAACAATAAAAAGCTGCCTGTTTACGGCGATGGTTTGAATGTACGTGATTGGATTTATGTTATCGATCATAACAAAGCAATTGATCTGGTTCTTGAAAAGGGAACTCCCGGCAATGTTTATAACATTGGCGCCAGCAACGAAATGCCTAATATAGAAATTGTGAAATTAATCTTGCAGCATCTTAAAAAGCCGGAAGAATTAATTCAGCATGTAATAGATCGACCCGGGCACGACAGACGCTATGCGATCGATTCTTCCAAAATAAAAAAGGAACTTGGCTGGCTGCCGGAGTATTCTTTTGAAGAAGCTATAATCCAAACGATCGATTGGTACGCTAAAAATAAATCCTGGTGGGAACGAATAATTACGGGTGAATATCAGAAATATTATCAAACACAGTATAAGAATTTTTAATTTAGAATTAGGTTTATAAATGAAAAAAATCATTCTCTTATTTTTTCTCTTTCTTTTTGTTGCTTTTGCCAATGCTCAAGAATCTTCGAAAACTTCAAGCAATTCGCTGACATTATCAACACCTGCTATTAGTGTTACAATAGGCGGAGACTTTGTTATAAACGGAACCTTCCCTGCATACATTAGTGAAAGGGTGGACGCTTTTATTACAAGGATGTATAATCAAGCCCGTGAATATGCCTTAAGAAATATTACCGATCCGAAGCTTCTGCAAACTTTAAATAAAAAACTTGAAGACTATTCTTTAAGGAATATTACTCTTAAAAGATCAGATGGAACGGTGCTTCATTTAGATTTAATGAAATTTAGATTAACCGGAAATTTTAAGAACGATCCCTATCTGAAAAATGATGATGTAATAATCTTTGCGCCTGTTGATATGACACTGGATTTCTTTACGGTTTCGGGAGCTGTTAATAATCCGGGTAAGTTTCCCTTTGTCGAGGGTGATAAATTGTCTGATGCTCTTGAATTAGCTCAAGGAATAAATAAGGCTTATGAAAATGTAACACAGGCGGCAATCTACCGGTTGAATTACAACGGCGAAAAAATGAAAAAGATTGTAGTTAATCTAAACAGTAATTTCCCGCTGGAAAGAGGTGACAGAATAGTTGTACTTGCTGATGAAAATCAAAAGAAAGCATATTCGGTTTTGGTACTTGGAGAAGTAAAAAATCCGGGACCAATACCCATAACAAAAGACAATACTACTCTAAGGGAAGTAATTAATGATGCCGGTGGTTTTACTAATTTAGCCTGGTTGAGAAGAGCTAAATTATTTAGAGGCACGAATTTAAAATCCGTGTTAGAAGATGAACTGGGGTTAAACCTTGAACAACAATCAAAGTTTTTCAGCGATTATCCTAATCCTATAATGTACGATTATGAAAGAGCTAAGATGCTTAGAATGACAACTTTGACTGAAGCTGATACAGGTTATTTTTCTATTGATGAGCTTGTAAGACAAACATTGAATGAAACAATTGTTAATCTTGACAGCGCGCTGGATCCTGGGGCATTCATAGGCAATACAATTTTAAGAGATGGTGATATAATTTATATACCTCAGAGAGTCAATTCGATTTATGTTTACGGGCAGGTCCAAAAGCCCGGTAATATCGAATTTGTCAAGGGAAAGGACATTTCATTTTATATTCAAAAAGCTGGCGGTTACGGAGAGTTGGCAGAAAAAGGGAATGTATCGATAATTAAAGGTGGATCTAGAGCATGGATTAA
The DNA here is from genome assembly GCA_021790055.1 of Bacteroidota bacterium. GTDB lineage: Bacteria > Bacteroidota > Ignavibacteria > Ignavibacteriales > Ignavibacteriaceae > FEN-1297. The sequence goes on along the minus strand of JAJYIL010000271.1, from coordinate 1,094 downwards.
TGCTAAGGTTGATGATCCAATAAGCCCTGGAGATTATATTTATGTTCCAAAGAATCCGAATCATGCATTTGATTATTATGTAGGACGAGTAGCAACCTATCTCGGAATAATTGGTAGCTTAGCTACTATCTATCTATTACTAAAAAGTCTTTAGGTAGCAACTATTTCCGGTTGCAGTCTGAATTGTTAAGTAAAAAGAAAAAATTAAAAATTTTTATTCTTTAATTACTTGACATTTAATGAATAAATGATATTTTTGTTAGGCTAAATTTGATTTAATAATGAAGTACAAAAAATTAAAAAATCAAATTTTATTTTGAAATTCTGAAACGATCTATTGACTTTAGTTCATATAGAAAGTAAATTTGAAGCCCTCAATTAATGAGGGTTTTTAATGTAAGTTCTTTGAAAGAGTGAGTGCATTTAACCAGTCAATGTTAAATGGTTTCAACTAAGCGTCTAACGCCAAGATTACACAATAATTAAACTCTACTACGGAGAGTTTGATCCTGGCTCAGGACGAACGCTGGCGGCGTGCTTAACACATGCAAGTCTACGAGAAAGAGGTAGCAATATCTTTAGTAAAGTGGCGCACGGGTGAGTAACACGTAAGCAATCTACCTTTAGGTTCGGAATAATTCCGCGAAAGCGGGACTAATACCGGATGATGCAGCGGCACCGCATGGTGATGTTGTTAAAGTTCTCGAAACGCCTATAGATGAGCTTGCGTCTGATTAGCTAGTTGGTAAGGTAACGGCTTACCAAGGCAACGATCAGTAGCTGGTCTGAGAGGATGATCAGCCACACTGGAACTGAGACACGGTCCAGACTCCTACGGGAGGCAGCAGTGAGGAATATTGGGCAATGCCCGCAAGGGTGACCCAGCAACGCCGCGTGGAGGATGAAGGTCGTAAGATTGTAAACTCCTGTTAGAGGGGACGAATAGCTGTGATTCGTAAGGATCATAGTTTGACTGTACCCTCAGAGAAAGCCCCGGCTAACTACGTGCCAGCAGCCGCGGTAATACGTAGGGGGCAAGCGTTGTCCGGATTTACTGGGTGTAAAGGGCGCGCAGGCGGGTTTGATAGTCGATG
>JAJYIL010000270.1 GCA_021790055.1 Bacteroidota bacterium | reverse complement strand
TAAACAACACATGAAACAATTATAAATTTCAACTAATGAAATCCTTTTTTCTATAACCTTCCTTTACTTTCAATGTTGCATGAGTTATTCCAACAGTGCTTACATTTCTAAAAGTAATTATCAGTTTGTAATATCTGCTGACTAATGCAGTAAATGTCAATGTTAAAATCAAATTAGCTTAGCTTTTTTTTTATGATTTAAATTGAAGTTATCTTTGCAATAAGAAACAATCAATTTTTATCCTCAAACATTCAATGATACCTCTATTTTCTACAAACCAGGTTAGGGAAGTTGATGATTACGCAATCAATCAGCTCGGTATTCCAGGATTAGTCCTGATGGAGAATACTTCAATTCAAATATTCTCTTATGTTCTGGAAAGGACGCAACATCTTAAGAAAAGAAAAAGAATAGGAATTGTGTGCGGTAAAGGAAATAACGGCGGCGACGGCTTTGCTGCTGCAAGACAATTTTCAAATCACGGATTTTCAGTTTGTGTTATCCACATTGGCATTGAAGAAGAAATGTCTCCTGATTGTCTTTCCAATTTCAGATATCTTTCCGGATTATCTAAAAGTAACCAGGAAATATTTATAAAGAAATATGACTCCGAAAAAGATTTAAGATACCTTGCCGACTGCGATATTATTTTAGATGCCATACTCGGCAGCGGCGCACACGGCAGATTGAAAGAACCTTACAACTCTATCGTTTCTGATTTGAATAAGATGAAAGCATATAAAGTTGCGGTTGATATTCCTACAGGTTTAGATGCAGACACCGGTTATGCAGAATCTGTTTTTAATGCGGATTTGACCGTAACGCTTGGGGAATTAAAGAAAGGATTATTCTTCGGTGATGGCTATACAAGCAGCGGTGATATAGAAAAAGGAAATATCGGCATTAACGATTCCTTTTTCGATAGATTTGAAGCAGAAGAATATTTAATCGAACCTGAGGATGTGTTTAATATTCTTCCAAAGAAAAAAAAGAACGAGCATAAATATTCCGCCGGTAAAGTTTTAACGATTGCAGGCTCAGGCAGCCTTCCCGGCGCTGCTTTGATGACTGCCAAGTCTGCGTTTAGAGTTGGCGCTGGTGCATCTGTTTTAAGCATTCCAAGGTCTGTAAGAAAATTAATCTTCAAAAACATTTCGGAAGTTATTGTTAAAGCCTACGACGATGACGGGAAAGAATTCTTATCTGAATTGAATTTCAGCGAGATTGACGAAAGATTGGATTGGGCAGATGCAATCGCAATTGGTCCGGGACTTGGCAGGGAAGAACAAACCCAGCAAGCGGTAAATGAAATTCTTAAAAGGAAAAGCAATAAAAAATTTGTTATTGATGCTGATGCAGTCTTTGCTTTGAATGCCGGACGTTTTAGGAATTTAAATTTGAAAAATTCAATTCTTACTCCTCATTATGCCGAGTTTTCAAATCTAATTGGAATAGAGACTTCTGAACTTAAAAAAGATACTCTTCTTTACGGAAAGGAATTTGTAAAAGAGACCGGCGCATATTTAGTTCTTAAAGGAGCGCCGACAATTATATTTACTCCTTCCGGCGAAGCTTTAATAAATTCGACAGGGAATCCCGGAATGGCTAAGTTTGGAACGGGTGATGTTCTAACCGGAACAGTTGCAGGCTTTTTATCTCAATTAAAAGATTTGGAAAAAGCTGCAATTACCGGAGTCTATATTCACAGTTTAGCGGCTGACTTACTTATAAAAGATTATACTGAATTTGGATTTACTGCCACCGACATTATTAAAAAATTACCTGCCGCTATTAAGTTTTTAATAAGCACGTTTAATGATTGATAAAAGTAAGTTGACACAAAAAAGATATTTAGCAGCGTTAATAGCAATACTTATTTTGCTATTCGATCTTTTGCTTCTGTATTACATCAAGTATCAAAACCAGGGATTGCCTATTTCAAGCCTTAAAATATTTTACACGGGGAATTTTCTCAATGCTGCATTTTCATTTATCGCTATTCTTGGTGTGATTATTTATACGATTAAAATGAAATCGAATTCCAAATTATTGATGATCATTTTATTCCCGGTTTTGCTTACTGCATTTCTACTTATTGCTTATGCAAGCACAAAAGTTCCGTTGCCGCTTCCCGATGTTTATTTTATAGATCATCCGCTAAGCCTTGTAGCGGTTGGAATATTATTTTCATTCTACCAATTCCTGCAATTTATGTTTATCGCCCTTTTGTGGTTTAATATTCTTGGCGGTAAAGAATTGATCTTTATCAGATCAGTTTTTGATTCCGCTGCGCTGGTTATGCTGTTCTTGATTCTTACATTCGTTTATATAAACATAAAAAAAAATTTCAGAAAAGATTTTACGCCTGCTAAGAATTCTGTTAATGTTGCAGTAGTACTCGGGGCTGCCGTCTGGTCTCATAATTCTCCCAGCCCAAGTTTAGCAGCACGCGCTGATAAAGCCGTTGCACTATACAAGAAGGGAATTGTTAATATAATTCAGCTTACAGGAAGTAACGCACCGGGCGAAATGACCGAGGCTGAAGTAGCTGACAATTACATCAAGCTAAGCGGTATTAAAAGTAAAGACATCTGGATTGAAAATAATACCGTTTCCACGGCAGAGCAAATTAGATTTATTAAAGACAGCGTACTGACAAAGAAAAATATAGGCAAAGTAATTATTGTCTCAGACTCATATCATCTTACCAGGGTGCATGAAATATGCGGCTTTTTCGGTGTTAAAGCGGAACTAGCTGCCTCGGCTTTGAAACTTAATTTTGAACATAATCTTTATTACAAGTTTAAGGAAAGTATCGCGCTCATGGTATTTTGGCTTTTTGCATTGTAACAATTTCAAAATAAGCTTTAAGGGTATAATCTATTCGTCATAAAACCTTGCGCAAAATGGGTGGAAATTGAGAAATGAGCGTTGAACATTGATCCTTATTGAAACGGGACAATATTCAATTTTCAATACTTACTTAGGTTCCTTTTTGGTTACGGCTTGTCCGGCTTATGGTATATGGAAATAAGTAAAGCAGTTTTAACCTTATACCGTTACTTTTCGAGATTTTGCAAGCGGACTAAAAATATTTAAGTTCGTATTACTGAAAATAATTTTTATGACGACAAACGTAGGTTAAGTTTTTAGATGTCGAAAGTTTTCAAAAGAAGAATTGTGAGGGAGAAAGTCCTGCAGATTTTATATGCTTATAATATGAATAAAGAATCGCTTGAAGCTATAACTGGATTTATGCTGAGCGATGTTGAAGATAGAGCCGATAGAGAATTTGCAAACGAGCTGGTAAATAAAGTTTTAATTTATAAAGATGAGCTTGATAAAGAAATAAAGAAAAGGGTTAACAACTGGGAGTTGAACCGGATTGCATTAATCGACAAGCTGCTTTTAAGAATGGGAATCTGCGAGCTGCTTTATTTCCCGGATATTCCTCCTAAAGTTTCTATCAATGAAGCAATTGAAATTGCCAAGATGTACAGTACTGCCGGAAGCGGTAAATTCATCAACGGCATTCTGGATGCAATATTATCCGATTTAAAAGACACAGGAATTCTTAATAAGTCCGGAAGGGGATTGATCGAAGAAAGCCCGGCGAAACAATCCAGACAAAGAGAAGAATGAAATCCAGATCGAGGATTTTTTTCTGGACGCTGTTCGATTTTGCAAACACCGCCTTCTCGGTAATTATAGTTACTGTAATCTACTCCAAGTACTTTTCTAATTATGTTGCCGGCGGTAAGAAATGGCTGTGGGGATTAGCGGTAAGCATTTCGATGATAATATCTGCTTTGCTAAGCCCGCCGTTAGGTGCCATTGCAGATGTTTCCCGGAATAGGAAAAGATTTTTATTGATATTTACCATTATCTCGGTTGCTTGTACTGCATTCATGTTCTATGTGCAGAAAGGGGACATATTTTTGGGGCTGATACTGTTCATTTTTGCCAACATTGGATTTGAATCGGGTTTAGTTTTTTATGATGCATTTCTTCCGAGCTTAACTGAGAAAAAGAATTTCGGCAGAGTCTCAGGCTATGGCTTTGCGATGGGATACGTAGGCGCTCTCGCAGTTTTATTAATAGTTATGGTGTTACTGCCGCCGCAGTCTTCACCGGATTATTATTTTTATATTAGGCTTTCGTTCGTTATTGCGGCGGTTTTCTTTATGTTTTTTTCTTTGCCGATTTTCCTTTTTGTAAGCGAACCGCAAATTACGGCGCCTGTTAAAAAGAATGCTTTTAGGATTGGAATGCATAAAAGCAAAGAAACTTTAAAAGCGATTTTTATTCACAAGCAGTATCCGTCAATCTCAAGGTTTCTTCTCGCATTCTTTTTATACAACGATGCAATACTTACGATAATTGCTTTCGCTTCCATATTCGCTTCCGGTATTTTGAAGATGACAGATGAGCAAGTTATTTTCTTCTTCATAATTGTACAAAGCACTGCAGTTGGAGGAGCCTTCATATTTGGAATTGTTTCCGACCATATTGGACCGAAGAAAACAATTACGATTACTTTAATAATCTGGCTGGCGGTTGTAATCGGCGCCTACTTTGTGCAGAATGTTTTTCAATTTTATTTTGTTGGACTATTGGCGGGATTATCAATCGGTTCATCGCAGTCATGCAGCCGAAGCTTAATGGCGCTGCTTACTCCTAAGGAAAGAGAAGCGGAGTTCTTTGGATTCTATGATGGTCTGTTTGGAAAATCTTCCGCAGTGGTCGGACCTTTATTTTACGGTATCATTGCAGATCTTTCAAACCAACGTTTAGCTGCCCTCGCAATCGGGTTGTTTTTTCTTACCGGATTAATTATCCTGCAAAGAGTTGACGTTCCTAAAATAAAGATTGAAGATGAAAAATTGATGATTGAAAATGAAGGCAGGGAAATGCATATATCTCAGAACGGGCACGGCTGAAAGCAGGTGTCCGCCGGCGGAAAAGGGAAAAGAAAAAGAAAAGGAAAAGAGCCATGCGAACAGGACATAGGCCGCAACGGAGGCAAGCAGGCCGCCCGCGAGTCCCAGCAGCGAGCCTTCCACCAGGAAAGGCGCCCTGATAAACCAACTCCCCGCTCCAAGAAGACCCAGGGTTTCCACCTCTTCTTTTTTCCTGTAAAAAAGTATCTTGACGGTACTATAGCTGACAAAAAGGACGCCTA
>JAJYIL010000269.1 GCA_021790055.1 Bacteroidota bacterium | reverse complement strand
GAGCTGGGATGGAAGAAGTTCCCCTTGGATTTGGTTCCAGAATTCGGAGCGATAAAATTCTTCGACAAGCTGGTTAAGCTGGTCATTATTTTTTAATTTGCTGGTAACGGCGGCGGTGGAGCCGGAGGCGGTGGCGGTAGCAACGGAGGTGTCTATTATTTCCCAGCCTGGCCAGGCAGGATGCTTTATCCGGGAAATGCCTTTGTAGGTGAAGCCGCCTTTATCAAATGTGTTGTTGCTAATGAATCCTTCAGATGAAAGAGCTTTGTTTAATGCTGATATAAAATCCGGTTTCATTGATCATTTCCGGATTTGTTCTCTGAAAAGTTCTGAACGGCTTTTAAGCCGAAAGCGGAGGTTAGAAGTGTTAGTTTTTCCCAGGTGAGGGTGTAGATGCCTTTGGAGTGGAATTCCATTAGCCAGTCGGCGAGGAACCAAAGGACTATGATAAGCATGGATATGCGGGTGGAGCTGATGTTTCCTTTGTTGTCGGAAAGGCACAGTTTGATAAACTGTGCTACGAAGGAAATAATATTTTTAAGAGTTTGCATGGTAATTTTTTTTGAAAGCTAAAAAGAAGGAAAGGAATATTAGAAGCACTGTAGAATTTGTGAAGGACGGAGGTATATTTATTATTTTTGAATGGCGATACAAAAAGAATTTGATGAATCAAATTCCTACGAATGGTTTAATTGGAAAAATAGAAGAAGAAATTTTATACTCCCAATTATACCCTCATTTAAACCCTCACATTTTGGGGGAATAAATGGGGGATTAAATTAGTAAATGAAGCAAGCGTTAATATATTTAGGGCTTTATATGATAACCGCCGATTTTTCTTGAGCCTTTATATATTATTAAATTTTTCTTTTTAAGTGCGTTAAGCCTTCTTTCAAGCGTTGATAAAGGTGTTTTAAGTTTTTGAGATAATGTTATAGCATTAAAGCCAGGATTGTTTGCTATAAAATCTAATAGAGATTTTAAACCCTCATTTATACCCTCATTTAATTGAGGGTATAAATTCTTCTGACGTGCAGATTTAATTTTTCTATTGAATGTTGTAATAAAAATGCCCGCCACCCAAGCGAATTCTGTGTCGGGTTCTTTTTCTTGTATGAGGGCAATACCTCTTCCCTTTCTTTCGCCAAGATGGGCACGATTAAATAAGTCTGCAAGTACTTCATTTCTACGTTTTGAAATATTGCGCGATGTAATGTCGGAGATTGTGAGACCGCCGAAAATACTACCGGGATTTTTAATTTCAACTCTATCTTTGAAGATACTTATAGAGACAAAATCGGGGTCGTAATAATCGCGATGAAGGAAGGCATTGATAATGGCTTCGCGCAGAGCTTCTTTGTTTATTTCAGGGACATCATTACGATAGAGACCGTCCACCGTCATGCCAATGTGAATGTTTTGCAGAATATATTTTTCAGCTTCTTCCATTAGGAAAAGTAAATCACCATTGAAATTTTTCTGATCAATAATTGTGGATGCAGTATCGGTTGCAAAAACAGCACAGCTTAAGAAAATATTAGGGAAATATTTATTAGGACTTTTTGCAAACAGAGCAATGGCTGCGTTTAACAGACGACCGTTTTTATAAATATTTAATGATTCAAGAACATCAGAAAGGTTTGTAAACTTAATGACGGCTATCTTACAAAAGTCTTATACTTTTTTTGAATCGATATCTTTTAAGGCTGCTGAGGGATTGGGCGAACTATCCCAACGCTGGTCTTTATTGTTTAAAATAAATTTCTTTAATTCTTCTGAGGACATTTGTTTGTCTTCATCTGCTACACGGATATAGTATCTACCTTCAGCTGCATAGGGTATTTGATTGCCTTCGAAAGCAATTTTGATAACATCAACTTTGTTGTATCGGATTAAGGAAATAGACGGATAAATTTTCGGTTCAATGTTATCGGAAATAATTTGTGAAATATCCCTAAGTGTTTTTTCAGAGTGAAGGTTTTTAACGGGAATGCCTTTGGGATCGATGCCGAAATAGAGAGTACCTTTTTGATGTTTGTTAAGAATGGCGGAAATAGATTTTAATGACTCTCTTAATTGAGCGATAGATTTTTTAGTTTCTATGGATTCGGATTCTATTATTTTCAATTAAATCTAAGATTTAAGATATACAATAATTCTGTTTGTAAATATAAAGAATAAAGGAATTTGATTCCGATAAAACGAAAGAGATACATTATATTTTTACTAACCGGATTCGGGGAATTTTTGGAAGGCTTTTGAGCAGGAGGCTCACAGGTGAGCCGGAGGCTGATAAAAGTCGGCGAGGAACCAGAGGACTATGATTAGCATAGATATGCGGGTGGAACTGATATTGCCTTTGTTATCTGAGAGACACAGTTTGATAAACTGTGCTACGGGGGAAAATATTTTTGAGAGATTTTGCATAGCGATTTTTTTTGAGGGGGAAAGAAAAAGGAAGTTGGAAATAGAAACACTGTAGAAGGAAGAAAGTATAACCAAAAACATTAAGAATTTATTACAACATGATGTTGTTAGGACGGGGACGGATCAAAAACATATTCATAAATTTGATACCATTCAACTATAATTTCGAGATGAGAAAGTTCATTTTGAAGCTCACTTATTTTATCTTTAACAAAATCAGTTACTTCACTAGCTTTATTGAGGGAAGAGAAAATAACTTTATCGGGCTTAAGTAATAAAGCTATTTCCTTCATTTTTTTAAAATCGGAATCGCGGAATAAGCCTATACTTTGTTTAACTTCCCCAATTATAAACTTTCCGTCTTGAATACAAATTATGTCAAGTTCTCCGTCATTAGGTGGTAGCTTATCAACAATTGAACTTTTATATAAATTAATGTTTGGGATAAAGATAAATGATGTTCTGGAATCGGATAATAATTGACCAAGAGTAATTAGAACAGGTATAACACCATGCTCAGAAAATGCAGTGCTAACCAAAGTATTAAGTTTAAAATACCAATTTTCCGAAGAAGAGAGCGCAAAATTAAAACCGCAACCTTTACAAATTATGTGTTGCTTTGCTTCGTCAATAAGATACCAAAATCTATAACCGCAATGAGGACATCTTGGCTTAATACCGACAAATAAAATGTTCATATCAATCAAATCTGAAATATCATCTTTTAATATATTTTTATGTTCTTCGGTTAATTCAATTTTTGTTAGTTCCAATTTACTATAGTCACTAAATTCTTTTTTTTGTTCATTTAGAAAATCATCAATACGTATTTCAACATCTTTTTTAGAATAATTTTTTGCAAGAATAAATACTTTCTCGGTTATCCAATTTAGATTTTCAGATTTTGTAAAATCATAACCATTTGCGATGTGTTTTTTAAGTGTATTGCGGACTGTTTCCTTTTCCTTCTCTTCACTTTGACGATTCTTATTTGACAACTTATCGAAAATATTTCTCCACAGTCTTTTTTGCAGCCAATGACTGGCTTGAAATAAATCAGGGAATAAGCTTAGTATCCCAGATAGGTACATGCCTTTATCTGAAGATTGAAAATAATTGTATGGTATTGATGAAGACCTATCTTTGGGATCAGAGGAAATACATGAATAGCTTTCTCCACAAATAAAATCATAAAAGATGCTTTCATCACGATAAGGAATTTTTATAATTAAAGTATTTGCATCATTATTTACATCTGTTTTTCTGCCAATAAGTACACTAAAGGAATTGTATTTATTTATGCGAACAGGTTTATTAAAGAAAGGATAAAGCTTTAATTGTCTCTTCGGCAATTGCCACCAAAATTCTTTTCCACTATATGACTTAAATCGTTCCGGCTTAAATTGTATATAGAGATCAGCAAACCAATGTTCGCCTGCTAAACCGCATAATTCAACTTCGGGTTCAGGTAGTACTAAGTATTCCGTTTCAGAGTGAGCTCGGTATAATTCAAGATCTCTTTTAAGAAAAAAGAAAGACCACTCATCTCGAAAGCTAGGAATCTGCGGTGCGTTAAAACAAATTGAAGACAATGAATATGGAATAGTTTTTTTGAAAGTATTAGTAATAATTTCTAATTGTTCTTTAGTTGACGAAAATGAAATAAAGTTAACGCAATTGTAATTCTTTCCAGGTATAACGGCATAATGTGAGATAAATTTACTGAGACCTTGATTTATTTCGTTATTCTCAATAAGTTCTTTAGGAACACAAATTTGAAAAGGGCGGATAAAAGACCAGTTAGATAAAAAAATTGTTCTATTCCAAAAATGTGTTATCGAATCATTACCATCGCCAATAATTACTTGAAAAGTGGCATCTTCTAAACTCTCGATTTTTTTAAGTGTATTTGGCAAGGTACAAATTTGATTAGGGAAAACCACATTAATATATGAAGTCCCTAAATCATTGAGTGCAGCATTAAGGGAATTAGAATCTTTAATAGTATAAATTTTTTTCCTAGGGTCTTTCAAAAATAAATAGTTTATTTCACTGCTATTGAATGAACCGAAATTTATTTTCAAAAATCTTTTTATAATATCGGGTGTTTCCCTAACGACCTCAAAAATAACAAAACTTGTTTCATCAATAAAAGAACCTTTCCGCAGAGCACTAATGTTTTTGATATTTGGACGAATTGAAATAGGCTCTTCAGATAAATGAATATGGTGAGAGTCCTGCTTGAGTATTTCTAATTTAAGCGGTGAGAGAAAAATATGAATTTGCTTTAAAAGTTCATCATCAAGTGCTAGAGTAGAAACAATAATATCCGGATCATACTTACGTAGGAAATTCCACCAATTTTCTTGAATTGATTTTCCATCAGTAAAAATAATAGGATTATATTGCCCACCCCATTTACTACGATTATATTCGATTATTTTGTCTATCCAATTTTGATTATCTGCAGGAGAGATCAAAAATGCAATTCGAAACGGTCGATGTTCAACATATATTGAGTATGGAGATATTTCCATTTTATAACTTGATTTATAATAAACCTATAAGCAGTGAATTTTTACATTACAATTTTATACCTATCTGTCTGAAAGCTTCTTCGATTTTGTCTTCAAATTCTTGTTTGGTGAGTTTTCCTTCGGTGGCTTTTATTTCTATTTGAAGATTATCAAATTTTGTCTGCAGATAGGAAAGGATACCCATTAAAGATGAAACTTTGCCTTTAGGCAAATTAAATTTTAGT
>JAJYIL010000268.1 GCA_021790055.1 Bacteroidota bacterium | reverse complement strand
TGTAAACCTCCGTAAATACCATCCTATACCGAGGACAAAAGCGAAGTAGACTATTATGATGATCCAGTCAATAAAAGATAGTCCGATTGTATTCATAAGCTTTACTCTATAATTCTCCGATATTTATTTTTTTCGCTGTATTTTGAAATAGTCGAAATCGATTTCGTAAAGTTAATATCCCTTGCATCTGGCATTATAATTCAAAAATTTACTGGTTGCCTATACTGGCGGTGAATTTTACGGAATCGTTTTCGTAACTAACCATGAGAAACACCGTTGAAAAATCCCGAATATGTTGGTTTTTACCGAAATCGTTTTCATATAATATAAAAATTTTTTTAAGTAGATTCTCTAACTATCAACTCGGCTTCAAACACTACGGTTTTATTAGTATAGCCGTTTTTTCTTTTTTCTATCATATCAATTAATATTTCTGCTGCCTTTTTCCCCATCTCAAAGGACGGCTGGTTCACCGTAGTCATCGGCGGCTCAATCAAGCTGGTAATTTTATTATTTGAGAATCCGACGATTGCTATATCCTGTGGTATCCTTAAGCCGGCTTCTTTAATCCGCTGGAATGCACCGATAGCTACAGGATCATTAACAGCAAATATTGCATCAGGAATTATGTTATCTCTCAAAAGCGAATCCATAGAAGTATAACCGTCTGATTCTTGTAAACCGCCGTAACGAATAAGTTCTTTCATTATAGGCAGGCTTGCCTTTTTTAAGGCGTTCTTATAACCCTTTAGGCGTTGCTTGCATATATCCATTGCAATTGGACCGGATAAATGTGCTATCTTTTTGTGCCCTCTTTCGATTAAATGTGTTACCGCAATACACGAACTTTTTGCATCATCAATTATTACTTTATAGGTAGGAATATCATTGAAGGCTCTATCGAAAAACACTAAAGGAATTTTTCTGTCTAACAATGCCTGGAAATGATCTCCGTTTGTCGTGGTTTGCGAAATAGAAACAATAAATCCTGCAACTCTCTGGTGCATCAAGGCATTAGTATTTATCACTTCCCTTTCATAGTCTTCATTTGACTGACATACTAAAATTGTAAATCCGGAATGATATGCTACTTCTTCTATCCCGCTGATAGCCGAGGAAAAGAAATCGTGTTTAATTTCGGGAACAATTACGCCTATAACATTTGTCTTATTGCTCTTAAGGCTTCTGGCTATAGGGTTGGGCCAGTAATTTAATTTTTTGGCAAGTTGCTTTACCTGTTTCTTCGTTTCCTCGTTTATATCGGGATAATTATTTAATGCGCGCGATACGGTCGACGCTGAAATTTTCAGCTTTTTAGCAATATCTATAATTGTTGTATTTCGCATTTAAAAAATCGTTTTCGTAAGTGGGAACAAAATAATATTTTAATTTTCATTTGTCAAGTTTAAAATTTGATTTTAACTGATTGAATTAAAAGCAACCGGTGAACGCAAAGGCGAATTCCCCGGCATGCTGAAGACACGGACATTTGACGTTGTTCTTGTTTCTAAAGATCATGGAACCGGTCTTAATATTTCTAAACAGATTGATAAAGTAATTCATTATTCAGGACAGAAAGAAGTAATAAAATTTTTATCGGAGTTCTTTAGCGCTTTTTGTTACACAGAGAGCCGCTGAGAATTCAAGGAGAACCACAGGGGGATGATTTGAGATCGCCCTTTGTGGTTCTCTGTGTTAATCTTAGAGGTACTCCGCGTAACTGAAAGTTATTTTATCTTACAATCGTAAACCTTAAAGTATCGGAGATAGCCGAACCGAACACGCCTATACCGTCTCCCTGGAAAGTCTCAACAGGTTCGTGGAAATTCCCATCGACTTCCTGAACGTTCGGGGAAGTAATAAGAAAGTCTTTGAAATTTTCATCGCACGCATAGGCAACAACGGTATACGAGCTGTAAAACCAGGTATTTCTTTCGGTAACGTAATACGCATACATTATACTTGCATTCGAATTAATGTTATCAACCGTTCCATAGCGAAACCTGTATTCATTCAGCCGATCCGACACATCGGACGAATCAATATTCTTCCTAAGCGAGTTATTGTATATGAAATTTCCCGTGTTTGCCGTATCAGGGACGATAGAGAAGGCGTAAAAGCCGGTACCGGGAGACGGAACGTAATTGATCTGTATTGAATCTCCGTAAGAGTAATTTCCGAGACCCTTTTTCATTACTGAAAATCCTTTCTGCGGTGTAATCGTTGTAGAAGTTGTGTGAAGCGGAGTTCCGTCAATTGTCGCATACACCTCTAGCGTATACTGCTTGCCGTAATCAACTGTAATTTGATTACTGTAATAAGAGAGAGTCTGCTGATCGAAGGTAAGCGGCGTTCCGTTTATAGTCGCTTTAACTTTATTCCCGGATGGGGTAAGGAAAATGGAGCTAACATTTACCGGGCTGTTTATAGGAAAGTTCCTCATCAATCTAATTGACGAAACAGTCTCACCGGGGTATAAATAACCTTCGACCGTAATCTTTGGATTATACGGTGCGTTGTTAATGTTAATTCCGGGCTTACCACATCCGGCTATCATTATTAAAAGAAAAAATACGATTAATAATTTAGCAGGTTTCATATTCATCTTTCTAAAAAATTATTTCTTTCCATAATCAGAACTTTACCGTTACTCCGAGGCTTGGCAGGAACGGAAGCTCGTTAACAGGGCTTATAGTCTGTGTAAGAGCACCGTTCTGCACACTGCTTTGGTACTCGATGAACCAAACGTTTTTCCTGTTGCCGATGTTGAATATCTGCAAGTAAGGAGAGATAGACCACGAGCCAAAATCTTTCTGCCACGTAATGCTCAAGTCGAGCCTGATATAATCTGGCAGCCTGAAGCTATCGATTGTACCCGGGTAAAGCTGGTAAGACGGCAACCGCTTGCCTGTTTGAACATAATAATCCCATGCGGGAAGAGAATTAACCAGGTACATTGAAGAAGGCAGCGTTATCGGTTGACCCGATGTAAAAACAAAATTCAATCCGAGTATCCAGCTTGAAGAAGATTTAGGGGAAGCTTCATTCCACCTTCCGTTAAAGATGCTGTTGACGTTACCGTTGAGAACAAAGTTTACAACTGATGTTCTATCCCAGCGAGGGACAAATGAGCTGCCTTGGTTTGTACCATCAAAGGTTACGTTTGTTCGCGAAAGCGAATAAGAAATCCAGCCCGTTACAGCGCCTACATCCTTCCGCAAAAGAAATTCAAGACCGTACGAACTCCCGTCGCCTCTTGTAAAGACATCCTGAGGAGAAGTGTAAACCGGGCTGCCGCCGGAATTATAATATGAAGGAGAGACTTCAGCATCAATATTGTAATTAAACGTGTATATGTTTTTATAACTTTTGTAATAAGCTTCGGTTTCAAAATCCAGTATGCCGGCTATCTGCCATTCATACCCGAGGATAAAGTGATCAGCCTGGGAATCATGAATATATTTTCCCGCAGGCAGCCAGATGCTTGAAAGGAAGGGTCTATCAACTGCATCCATATATTGATGATAAATACCGGTTGCAAACTTAAGGCTGCTGATCGTGCTAAGCTTGTACTTAACGGAGAAACGCGGATCGAGATGAGTAAACGACGTATCGGAATTAAAATGTTCGAAACGCAAGCCGGCATCAATCTGCCAGAGAGGATCGGGCTGCCATTTAATATTAGCATAAGCACTGCCTTCGTAGCTTCCGCTTGTAAAATCAGCAAGGCTCGCGTTTGTTTGATTGCTGAACCCAAGATTAACCCTTTTAAACTCGGCGCCTGCTTCAGCGGTAATCTGTTCGGAAGCATAATATGATAAGGCTTCTCTCACTGTGTAATCATTTAGCGGATTTGTCTGGGAGATGTTAGCTGCGCGTGTTATATCAAAGTTGGAAGAGAAGCCGCTGTAAGTAAAGTATAAGCTTGAGAAAAGCTTGTCATTAAAAAGATGCTTCCAGTTAATCGATCCAACACGGTTTCCCCAGTTAATATTAATTGATGGGCTTTGAGGATTGCTTTGTTCAACAACGTAATTAAGAAAATCTCCGCTGTTAAAATAGCTGAGAGTAAGATTATCATTATCACTTAACTGCAGGAACGCCTTTAGATTGCCGTCGAAGAAATAATATGGCGGTATTTGAGTATCCCACTTAGCGTATGTTGCATCGATGTATGTTCTTCTGAACGAGCCGGAAATAGAACCGAGAGACCCAAGCGGAAAGGACATGGTAAGGTTGCCGGCAATAAGGCTTAAATCGAAAGTGCCCTGGATTTTGTTCCGGTTGCCGTCATTATCAATTACATCAATTACCGAAGAGAGTCTGTCATCGTACTGCGGACCGAAGCCGCCTTTGGAAACATCTACTTTTTTTATCGCATCGGTGTTGAATGTAGAGAAGATTCCGAACGCATGTTCCGGGTCGTAAATCTCAGCGCCGTCCACAAGGTAAAGATTCTGATCGGGCGTTCCTCCTCTAACATAAATTGCGGAAGAGAAGTCGGAGAGCGAAACGATGCCGGGCAAAGTCTGCAGCGCGCGAAGAAGATCTGCCTCTACAACTTTGGGAATTGCATTCACCTGCTGGGATGTTAGGCTCATTGTAGAAACGGGACGGTTGAAGGCTTTGATAGCTGCGCTTGTCTTATTGCCTTGAATAACTACCTCCCCCATCTTATAAGAAGATTGAGCAAGATAAAATTTAAGCGGACCAATCTCGCTGCCGCTTACTTTAATATTCTTCTTAATTGAATTATAGCCGACATAGCTTACAACAATAGTATCTTCGCCAACAGGAACTCCTGATATTACAAAGTAGCCGTTGTTGTTTGTAAAGTCGCCGGTCGTCAAGCTCTTACCGGAGAATATTCCGTTAATAGAAACGGTAGCGCCTATCATTGATTCGCCGGAAGACTTATCGTAAACAAATCCGCTTACGGTGGAAGTTCTATTTGTATAGATATCGTTATGCTTTGCTTGAGGAAATATAAACGGTAAATACAGACAGGAAATTAATAGAAGTCTTGCAAAAGAAAATCTTAGGTTCATTAAAAGTCTTTCTGATTATTTTTTACATGAAGAACCCGGAATAGCCCAGCTAAGGCGACCTTCAAGGTCACAAAAACATTATATATAACAAAATTTAATTTATAGTATTCACAAGCGACCCTGAAGGTTGCTGTCTTTCTGTAACG
>JAJYIL010000267.1 GCA_021790055.1 Bacteroidota bacterium | reverse complement strand
GAAAAGCCAATACAGCTTACACCCTCGCTAAGCAAGGCGCCTGATAAAGGTATTATTAAGGTTGGAAAGAGTAATTTAGATGAGAAAAAGAAATCCCCGGTAGAAGCTTTAAAAGAAAAGAAAACAGAAAGCGCCATAACTTCTGCAAAAGAATTAAGCACTAAAATAATCAACACGGCAGCGGCAGTGCCGGGGAAGATATTTATCGACAGCTACCCATGGTCTGTTGTATATGTCGACAATAAAAAAATCGACAACACGCCGGTAAAAGAATTAACCATAACTTCGGGCGAACATAGCCTTGAACTGCTTCACCCGGATTATCCGGCTTACACTCAAAAGATCTTTATTGCCGCCGGCAAGACAGATTCCATTTATGTTAACATGAATAACCTGTTTGGATTCTTAAAGTGTAATATTTATCCCTGGGGGAAAATTTATCTTGACGGAAAGTTTATGGGAACCACTCCACTTGGTAAATCAATAGTATTAAAACCGGGCAATTATACCTTAACAGTAATGAACGAAAATTTTTCGCCGGTGAGTAAAGAAATAACAATCTTCCCAAGGAATACGTTTAATTATCAGCTAAATTTTAAGGAATTAAATAAGTAGTCTGGTGGTATTATAATTGATGCTAAAGGAATAATAAATATTTAATTTAAATAATGAAAGCGCTTTTACTATCATTTTTGTTATTGACGATTGAAGCTTTCTCCCAAAGCTGGACAGTTGTGGGCAGTATGCCCAACCCGGTATCCGGAGGTCAAGCTGTTGTAAATGGAAACATGATATATATTTTAGGAGGGTATTCAGATAACGACAATGCGGTTGTCAGCTATATTCAGGCATATAATCCGCAAGATAACAACTGGTCAATTGTTGATTCAATGCAATATCCACGAAGCGAATTTGTTGCCGGAACCTTTGCCGACAGTATAATTTACTTCGGCGGCGTAAAGTCTCTTCCATTTATTTATGTTCCCGGCTCAATTGAAGTGTGGAATTTCAAATCCGCTCCTTATATATACAAACAGGACTCAACCTTTGCCCGATCATATTCTACCGGGCAGATTGTAAATGGAAACTTATATGCGTTCGGCGGGTATACACCGGCTTATATAAGCAATAATTATCTCTTCGGTTATAATATCGATTCAGGAAGAACAATAAATACCGTAGATTCGGTCTCAACACCTAATCTATTGTTAGATCAGATGTCAGTGATCATAAATAGCGATATTTATATCTTAGGAGGGACACTCCCCGGTGTCAACGGGTATCCGTTAAGAACAATTTATGATTTTAATACTAAGACAAATACCTTAACGGGGATTCATGCTGAACTGGAAGATTCAAGAGCTGGCGGAGCCGCAGTTGAGAGTGACAGTATAATTTATTTAATAGGCGGTTACACCCAAACATCACTTGCGACAAAATCAGTCTCTATGCTTGACCTTAAAAGGAAAGAAATAGAAGAGGAGAGAATTCAATCTCTTAATTATGCCAGGAGAAACCCTATGGCGGTAAATTATAATGGGGCAATCTATGTTTTTGGAGGCACGGATCAAAGCGGGCAGGTTGTACCGCAGGTAGAAGAGTATAACACAGTAACAGGCGTAGCAAGCTCACAGCCGGCATTGCCTAAACAATTTGAGCTTGAGAATAATTACCCGAATCCCTTTAATCCTTCTACCCAAATAGCCTTCAAAATAGCCGTCACTGCGAAAGTTTCATTAGACGTATACTCGATTCTCGGAGAGCACATCAAAACAATCGTAAATAAGGTATTTTCACCGGGCGAATATACCGTTACATGGAACGGCAACAATGATACGGGTAGTTCTATGGCAAGCGGAGTTTATATCTACAGGCTAACATCGGGATACTTTACTGAGTCAAAAAAGATGCTGTTGCTTAAATAATGCGGTTAAATATTTAACTGCAATCTTTTGGGGTATGCTGTTTATGCTTCAAGCCTATGGACAGCAAAAAGGGAATGCTGTTGCTGCTTTGAGAAACGAACTGGAATCTTTCCAATATGATAAAGTAGTTTCCGATGCTGATTCAATTCTGAACTCAAAAGTTAAGATAGTACCGGAAGAGCTTATTAATATTTATAAGATAAAAGGAATTGCACAGTATTCCCTTTCCGATAACGAAGGCGCAAAGCTTTCGTTTATTAATATTCTGAAAATAGACAGCACATATAATTTCGACTCAACCGATACCTCGCCAAAGATAATCTCTTTTTTTAAAGGAGTAAAGAATGAGTACGCTCAGATTTTACGTAATCAAAAGCCCTTGGTAAAAATAGATACGGTGTTCGTTCCCAGGTTAATCAATGATAATAATGATATGGACGGCTTTAAGCAGGCTATGATTAGATCGGTTCTGATACCGGGTTGGGGTCATCTTTACTTGAATGATAATGTTAAGGGTACCATTCTGACTGCCCTCAGCATTCTGACAATCGGCTCGTCTATTTATTTTATAATAGACAGCAATAAGAAGGAGCGGCAATACTTAAATTCCGTGGACCAGGCAGTAATTCAGAGCAATTATAATAAGTACAACACTTCATACAAGCTAAGAAACATATCACTAATTTCTTTTGCTGCGGTTTGTCTTTACAGCCAGATCGATCTTTTTTTCTTCTCTGGAAGGAATTCCTTAACAGGTTCTAACCTTCAAATACAATCTGAAGGTACCAGGTTAAATATGCGGATTGCATTTTAAATTATTTATTTATTCTCATACATCTCTTCAATCAAATGCTGGTAGCGTTCTTCTACTGCTTTTCTTCTTACCTTCATGCTGGGTGTTATTTCCCCGTTTTCAAGGCTTAGCGGCTTGTCGAGCAATTTGAACTTTCGTACACGCTCATAGTTTGCAAGCTTTTTCTGAACATCGGACATATCCTTTTCGATCAAATCATAAATCTCTCTTGTTCTTACAAGCTCCTCAAGCTTACCATATTTAATTTTATTTGAATCTGCGTACTCCTGTATTGCTTCAAAGTCGGGTACAATTAAAGCGCTTAGGTACATGCGCCTGTCGCCGATAAGAACAAATTGATCGATATATTTACTTGTAAGAAACAAATTCTCAATCGGGGTTGGGGCAATATATTTACCTGAGGAAGTCTTAAATAAGTGCTTCTTCCTGTCTGTTATCATCAAAAAGCCCTGGGCATCAAACACGCCGATGTCGCCTGTATGAAGCCAGCCCTCTTTTAAAACTTCTTCAGTTTCTCTTTTATTTTTATAATATCCCTGCATTACGTTAGGACCTCTTACAAGAATCTCGCCGTCAGCAGCAATTTTAATTTCCACGTTGGGAATAGGCTTGCCAACCGTTCCGAATTTATAATCATCAGGCTTGTTCGCTGCAATAACCGGGGAAGTCTCGGTTAATCCGTAGCCTTCAAGGATATTAATGCCTACTGCTTCAAAAAACTCCCCGAGATCGCGGGCAAGAGGTGCGCCGCCTGAGACAAAGAATCTTAAGCGTCCGCCCGTCCGTTCACGCAGCTTTACAAATACAAGTTTGTCTGCAAGCTTATTTTTGAAAGCCAGGCTTAGCGGTACTTTCCCAATTCTCTTTAATCTTGAAAATTCTTTACCTGTTTCTACTGCCCAGTAAAATATCTTTTGTTTAGATGCCGGCTGGGAATCGATATTCTTTAAGATTTTCGAATACATTCTCTCAAACAGCCTTGGCACCGTTGTAATAATAGTAGGGCGTACTTCAAGCATGTTTTGCGCTATAGATTCTATGCCTTCTGCATAGCAGATCATACCGCCGGTAGCAAATGCAGTGTAATATCCGCCCATCCTCTCGAAGATATGGCAGAGCGGAAGAAATGATAAGAAGATATCGTTTTCGTCGATGGGCAGCAGCTTGAGAGCAGCATTTACGTTTGATAAAATATTTTTGTGTGAAAGCATTACTCCTTTTGGCTCGCCCGTCGTTCCTGATGTGTAGATAATAGTGCAAAGATCGTTTTCATTTATCTGCTTAATGCTTCTTTTAAAATGTTCCGGGTTGTTGGCTTTGAAGATTGCGCCAAGCTCCTGGACATGAGGTAAAGAGAAAATATTTTTATTGTCGACCGGAGCATCCTTTTCATTCATTACTATAATGAACTTAAGGTACTTACACTTATCCCTTATCTTCAGAATTTTATTTAGCTGGAATTTGTTCGAGACGATTATTCCTTTTGACTCGGAGTTATTCAAAATAAATTCTATGGAGTCTGCAGTCAGAGACGGGTAAAGCGGGACGTCGATTGCGCCGAGCCCGAGGATAGCCATATCCGAATAGACCCATTCAGGGCGGTTCTCAGCAATGATGGCTATCTTATCCCCCTGCTTAATGCCGATGGAAGCAAGACCGCATGCAAGGCTTATAGTTTCATCTTTAAACTCTTGATAGGTAATTCCCTCGTATTTACCTTCAACCTTTCTCATCAGAAGAAAGTTTTTGGCGGTTTTCCCGTATTCTTCGGCAAGAAAGATGAAAAGTTCCGGGATAGTCTTGAAATCTTTCTTAACCGGCATATTTAACTCCAGCCATAGTAAAGTATTTTGGAGCGAGAGTTAAGAAATGATCATTGCCGTCGGGTAGAAGAAGTACAGTAAAAATCAACTTTAATACTTAGTCCTTAATTTTAATGTTAGATTCTTTTAATGTGCAAAACTTAATAAACTTTAATTTTATTACAAACAAGAAACTTATTTTAATTCGTCTTTAAATTGATTATTGAGGTTAAAAGGATTAATTTTTCAACTAAATTTTTTAATGTCTTATTTGAAGCCGGAAACAACGGTAAATAAGAAAAAGTATGAGTCTGAAATAGACGAATACCATCTGATTATTGTAGAAAAGGAAAGCAAAATGAAAATTCACGAATACCAGGCGAAAGAGATCCTGAAAAAATTTAATGTTGCGGTGCCTGAAGGTAAAGTTGCATTTTCCGCCGATGAAGCAGTGCGGACAGCTGAAGAAGGAATCGGCGGCGAAGTATGGGTTGTTAAAGCACAAATACATGCAGGGGGAAGGGGTAAGGGCGGCGGTGTTAAAGTTGCGCGAAGCCTTGATGAAGTAAGAGAGCATGCAAATCGGATACTTGGAATGACCCTGGTAACCCATCAAACCGGACCTGAGGGAAAGATAGTAAAGCGTCTGCTGATTGAA
>JAJYIL010000266.1 GCA_021790055.1 Bacteroidota bacterium | reverse complement strand
GATACATCCGTATTTATAGAATTTTTAAGGAATAAAAACAAGAATCAAACTGTGCTTTGGGCTTTGAAGGAGAATTATAATTGTTACGTTTCGAACATAACGGTATTTGAGCTTTATTGTGGTATTAAGACGGAAGTTCATTTAAATGATTTAGAGAAACTCTTCAGGTGGCTTAATATATTATCTTTTGATGATGAATCAGCCAGACTTTCTTCTGAAATTTATAAGGAATTAAAAACTATGAACCAGTTGATTGAGTATAGAGATATTTTTATTGCTGCAACTGCTATTAAATCCGGATACCAATTAGCTACTTTAAATATAAAACACTTCGATAGAATTAAGCGTTTGAGTATATTAACGATTAGTTCATGACATAGAAAAAATATAAATATCAATCTACTTTTAATAAAAGTGTTTGATATGAAATCTCTATCCCCCCATCTTTAAAATTTCATCCCATTCTTCTTTAGCCACTGGCATAACAGATAGCCTGTTTCCTTTTTGAATGAGCCTCATTTTCTGGAGCTTCTTATTAGCCTTTATATCTTAAAGAGTAACCGGAGTTTTAAATTCCTTGATAAACTTAATGTCAACCATATACCATATTGGATTATCCGCCGTGGCGGAAGGAAAGAAATGATGACTATCCGGATCAAATTGAGTATTATCCGGGTAGCCTTCTTTTGCAACTTCACAAACTTCGACAATTGCTGCGGGCTCTGTGCTGCTGTGGTAGAATAAAACACCATCGCCGGCTTTCATTTCATCGCGCAGAAAATTTCTTGCCTGATAATTACGAACACCGTCCCAGCAAGTAGTCTGTTTTTTACTTTTCTTTAAATCCTCGATTGAGAATGCTTCCGGTTCTGATTTAACGAGCCAGTATTTCTTTGCCATATTTACTTCAAGATTATAATTAAGGATTGATGCTCAAATTTAATTGACGACTTCTTAATATCGGTTGTCCGAAGTCAATTCAGTTCCAGTTACAAAATATTTCGGCAGGAAATGACTGCAAAGTAAATTGATATTCTATTCCTGCGTAGATATATTAAAAATCAAAATTTACAGAATTATGAAAAGAGTATTTGTATTTCTATCGGTTTCATTAATAATGATAACGCAGGCAAGCTTTGCACAGAACGAAGGTGCATTCCAGATTGCCAGGCTTAAGTACGGAGGCGGCGGAGACTGGTATAATGGACAGAGCGAGGAGCCGAACTTGCTTAATTTCGTCGCACAAAATACCAACATTAAAGTAAAAGCTGATTATACTTGGGTAGATATAAATTCCGATGCAATCTTTTCTTACCCGTTCTTATTTATGACGGGTCACGGAAACATCGTATTTACAAAAGAAGAGTGCGACCGGTTAAGAAAATATCTTGAAGCCGGCGGCTTCCTTTATGCCGATGACGATTATGGAATGAACAAATCATTTAGAAGAGAGGTGAAAAAAGTTTTTCCGGATAAGGATTTAGTTCAGATCCCGTTCGATTACGGTATGTACCATGATCTTTTTGACTTGCCACAAGGAGTTCCAAAAACAATGGAACACAACGGCAAGCCGCCTCAGGGCTTTGGGATTTTTATAAATGGGCGCCTTGCAGTCTTTTATTCTTATGAATCAAATCCAAGCGACGGCTGGGATGACGAAGAAGTTCACGGAGTTCCGGAGAATAAACGCCAGGAAGCTTTGAAGTTCGGTGCAGATATGGTTGTGTGGGCTTTGTCCAATTAAAAATTACAAATTCAAAATTATAAAATTGTAGTGGGCACTGAATCAAAATATTATAAAGAGATTATTGATAAGCTTGAAAGGCTTGTAAAGAGGGAGTATGCCCTTGCCGCATCAATTGGAATTCAGAAATCTTTGGCACTATCTTTATTTGTGTTTACATTTCTTGTGCTTACCGAAATGCTTGCCCACTTCTCTTCCAGCGTGAGAACAATCCTGTATTTTATTTTTATTTTACTTTCGGTTTCCTCTTTACTTGTTCTTTTCTTAAATCCTATTCTCAAATATTTTAAGATTCTTAGGAGGACAAACTACTTTGAAGCTGCAAAAAAAGTCGGTGAAAAATTCCCCGCAATAAAAGATGACCTGATAAATTCAATGCAGCTTGTCTCGGTGCAAAAGCCGGAAGCGCAATATTCGAAGGGATTAATTGAGGCTGCATTTATTAACGCTTATAATAAAATAAAGTATTCGGATTTTGCTTCGGTTATTAGTTTTAAGAAGGCTAAAGAACTTTTTTTATACTTTGCGGGTTTGGTTGTCTTCTGCAGTGTGCTGCTGGCTTTTGTGCCGGGTCTTAATGCGGCAACTTACAGGCTTATACATTACAATCGTGAATTTATTCCTCCGCCTAAATTTATTTTTGAGGTTGAGCCGGGTAATTCCAAAGTAACCAAAGGCGATAACATTAAAATTACCATAGGAGTAACCGGTCAGGTTCCAAGAAGAATTTATCTTGCAACCAGAAATGTAGAGCAGACCAATTTTGAATTGCAGCAGCTTTATCCCGACTCACTCGGAAAGTTTTATTATGTTATACCGGCTGTGAGGCTGTCCTTCAAGTATTACGTAGCTTCGGGGAATATTAAAAGCGATACTTATGAGATTGAAGTAATCGATAGACCGATTATTAAGACAATGGACTTGATAATCACTTCGCCTTCTTATTCAAAAATCCCTCCGATTCAGCAGAAAGACAACGGCAATGTAACCGCACTTATGGGGAGTGTTGTCGACTTGAAAGTTTCCTCGACAAAAAATCTTAAATCTGCAAGATTTGAGTTTGATGATACTACCAACAAAGGTCTTGAAGTAAATGGTAATGAAGCTCAGGGAAAGTTTATAGTTAAAAAGGAAATGAACTATCACATCATATTAACAGATAAAAACGGTAATAACAATCTTGAGCCGATTGAATATTCTGTTAAGCCATTGTATGATGCTTATCCGACAATCGAGATGATAGCGCCAAACAAGGATGTTAATCTTCCAAATGATAACCGTGTTGGATTAGCGGCAAAAATTTCCGATGACTTCGGCTTTACGAAGCTTATTCTTCACTACAGGCTTTCCTCATCAAGATATGAGAAGGTGCAAAACGATTTTAAGTCGATCGAGATTCCAATTAATAAAAATCAAACCGAAGAAGAAGCTGATTATATCTGGAATCTTTCCGGATTGAATCTTTCTTCTGAAGATGTTGTTACATATTACCTTGAGGTTTTCGATAATGATTTTGTTAGCGGACCAAAGCCGGCAAAGACTTCAACATTTAACATCCGTGTGCCGTCATTGAATGAAATCTTAAATCAGGCGAGCGACGTTCAGAATCAATCTGAAAATGATTTACAGGAAACATTCAAAGAGGCTGAGGACTTAAAACAAAAGCTCAATGATATTAAGAACGAACTGCGGCAGGATAAGAAAGATATTTCATGGCAGGAGAAGCAGAAGATAGAGCAGGCTGCAGAGCAATTCAAAAAGCTTCAGGATAAAGTAAACAATGTTGGAAAGAATATTGCCAAGATGCAGCAGAATCTTCAGCAGAACAATTTGATGTCGAAGGAAACACTTCAGAAATACATGGAACTGCAAAAGCTGTTCAATGAAATATCAACCGACGAGATGAAGAAAGCTATGGAGCAGCTTCAAAATGCACTGCAGAACCTTAGCCGCCAGATGACACAAAACGCAATGGATAAGTTTACTTTTAATGAGGAACAATTTAAGCAAACGATTGAGCGCACGCTGAATTTACTAAAGAGAATTCAGGTCGAACAGAAAGTTGACGAGCTGGTGAAGCGGACAGAACAGATTTCGAAACAACAGAACGATGTACAGAATAAAACCAAAAGCTTAAATTCTCAAAGCAGCAGCGAGAGGAATCAATTGGGTGAAAGACAAAAAGAAATTTCAAAAGAGCTGAATGAATTTTCCAAGCAGCTTGATGAGCTTTCCAAAAAGGCTTCCGAGTTAAATAACCTACCCAAGGATCAACTTCAACAAATTCAAAAGGATTTTCAGCAGCAGCAAAACGAGCAGCTGTCCCAGCAAGCTTCGAATGATATACAACAAAGCCAAAACCGGAAAGCTCAGCAAAATCAGACGCAGATTTCTCAGAATATGGGAAACATGAAGAAGCAGCTTCAGAATTTTCAGAAGTCAATGAATCAGCAAGGACAAATGCAGGCTTTTAAGGATATGATGAAGATAACTAGCAATTTGATTATGCTGTCCAAGCAGCAGGAAAAGCTTCAGAATCAAACACGGCAGATGAACCCTGGTTCATCGCAGTTTGATAAAGATGCACGTCAGCAAAATGAGATAAGACATAACCTTGATAATATAATGCAGCAGATGTCGCAGTTATCTCAAAAGACCTTTGCAATAACCCCTGAGATGGGCAAAGCTCTCGGCGATGCGCAAAGGCAAATGGACGAGTCGATGCAAGGCTTGCAGAACAGGAACGGAATGTCGGCTTCATCTAATCAAGGAGAAGCGATGAAATCCTTGAATGAAGCGGCAGACATGATGAAGAACTCGATGGAACAAATGATGCAAAACGGCGGCGGCGGTGGCGGGATGATGTCTTTCATGCAGCAGCTTCAGAAAATGTCAGGCATGCAGATGGATTTGAACAATTTAACTCAAATGCTGCAACAGGCGATGAAGGGAAATCTTTCGATGCAGCAGCAGGCAGAGATGCAGCGGCTTGCACAGCAGCAGGACGTAATTAGAAAATCATTGCAGCAGCTTAACAAGGAAGCAATGCGGTCCGGCGAAGCGAGAAAAATACCGGCGGACTTAAATGAAATAGCCAAGCGTATGGAAGAGGTTGTAAAGAATATGACTGCCGACCAGCTAAATGAAAAAACTGTACAGCAGCAGGAGCACATTCTATCACGACTCCTTGACGCGCAGCGCTCTATAAACGAGCGCGATTATGAAAATAAAAGAGTGGGACCAATTGGCAAGGATATGAATGTGCAGTCTCCTGCAGAATTAAATTTGTCTACTCAAAAGGAAAAGAATAAAATTAAGGATGAGTTAAACAGAGCCGTGCAGGAAGGCTATTCGAAAGATTATGAAAATCTAATTCGTAAGTATTATAAGGCGCTGGAGAAAGAGAACGTAAATAATAAGTAAGAACATAGTCCTCAATTTTTGCGCAAAATGGCAAA
>JAJYIL010000265.1 GCA_021790055.1 Bacteroidota bacterium | reverse complement strand
CGGTTTATCTTCTTCTACAGTAGGGACAAGCGCGGGGCAGGTTATGATGCAGGGCTTTCTTCACAGGCATATACCGGTATGGCTGAGAAGGCTGATTACGATTATCCCTTCATTAACGGTTATTGCTTTAGGGCTCGATCCGACGCGGACGCTTGTAATAAGCCAGGTAATATTAAGCTTCGGGCTGCCGTTTGCAATAATACCGCTGATAATTTTTACCAAGAATAAGAGTTTAATGGGAGTCCTGGTAAACAGAAAAGTTACTACAATTTTGCTTTCATTTATTGCCGGTTTAATTATATTTTTAAATATCTATTTAATCTATCAGGTTTTATTCATTGGATAATTCGATAATTAGAAATTTACTTATTCCTCTTGACGGATCAACGTTAGCAGAATCGGTACTTCCGTATGCGGCGCAGATAGCAAAGAAGCTTAATGTTTCGGTTACGCTTCTGCACATAATTGAAACCGATGCGCCGGAAAAGATTCACGGGCAGAAGCATCTTACAAAACCCGCGCAGGCTGAGAAGTATCTGAATTCAATTTCGTCTTTAGAGATATTTAAAAATACCGGAGTTGAATTTCATGTGCATGAAATGAGCGTGCGGGATGTAGCAAAAAGTATTTCGGAACACTCAAGAGAATTAAGGCAGGACCTTGTAGTCCTTTGTACTCATGGCAGCAGCGGCATTCATCAATTATTATTCGGATCAATTGCACAGCAGGTAATTTCGCTGGGGATTACGCCGGTGCTTTTAATAAATCCGATGCAGGTATATCCTGCCGAAGGATGCAAGTTCGAAACATTCCTTATTCCTTTAGACGGCAATCCCGATCATGAACATGCTTTGAATTATGCAGTATCTTTAGCGAAGATGTGCAAAGCTAAAATACATTTATTTGCGGCAATACCCCGCTTCGGCAATATGTCCGGTGAATTTACACCTTCTAACAGACTGCTTCCGGGGACAACATCTAGAATGATGGACATGATAGTTTCCGATACGGAAGAATATTTTGTAAAGCTTAAAGAGAAGCTTGAGCAAACGGGAATAGTAGTAACCGCGAGCTATTCGAGAAGCGATCCTGCAGATGCAATAACAGAAGCGGCAATAGAAAATAAAGCCGATTTGATAATACTTGCAACGCACGGTAAGAAAGGCGCCGAAGCTTTTTGGGAGGGAAGCGTAACGCCGAAGATAAGCAAGTCCAGCAGAATACCGCTGCTGCTTGTGCCGGTAAGATGGAGCGAGGATTTGGGAATGACGATTTGAGATTGAAGATTGAAGATTGATGACGTTATCAGTGTAAATAATATTTTTTAATAATTACACAGAGTTTCACAAAGGAAACACAAAGTACCACAGAGAACAAAAGTCAGAAAGGAAGTAAGGAGGAGATTCCTCATCCTGAAAGCATTCGGGATCTTTCGGAATGACGATTTATAATAGATGAATGAAGTGAAGAATAATCGGAGTTAACAAGCAGGTTTTTATTACAAAGAAGGACAAGAGAAAGACAGGAGAAAAAAGTTAAAATGTATTACCTGAAACGGTGGATAGTATCGGTTCTTCTTCTGCCGGTAATGATTTATCTGCTTTTACATCGAGGGCAGTATGGATTGATTGATAATGCCGACCTGGTTATCCATGAAGCGGGACATTTCTTCTTTATGTTTTTTGGAAAGTTCATTTATACCCTCGGCGGAACATTGATGCAGATAATCCTTCCTTCAATAATCGTCTGGTATTTCTTGAGAAACTATTACAGGACTGGCGTGCAAATTTCACTTTTATGGCTGGGACAGAATTTTATTAACATAAGCGTTTATGCTGACGATGCGAGAGCTAGAAAGCTGCCGCTGCTGGGAGGAAGTCATGTTTATCATGATTGGAATTACTTGCTGGGACAGCTTAATCTGCTGAACTATGATACGGAAGCCGGGTATTTATTCTTTGGCATTGCCGGACTTATCTTTGCAGCGGTGTTTATTATGCCATTAATTATACAAGACACTGATTTCACAGATTATACGGATTTTTTAAAATGATAAATAAAGGCAATAAAAATATTAACTGCAGAGCTGATGTTTTAATATCAATTTTAATTTTTGGTTTGATATGGCAGTCTAGTGTATCTGCCCAGCAGGGGCTGGTTAAAACATACTATCCGGATTATACTATAAAATCGGAGATAAATTATGTTGACAGCGTGCGAAGCGGAATTGCAAAATTTTATTACCCGAACGGAAAGATTAAGTCGGAGATGAACTATTTAAACGGCAAGGTTGACGGTGTAGTTAAAGAATATTATGATAACGGGAATCTAAGACTGTTATACACAATTGAAGACGGAAGGCGTAACGGCATCGAAACCTTCTTTGATGAAAAAGGGAATTACTTAAAAGATATTACATATGAAAACGGCAAGCTTAAAGAGGAAGAAAAGCCTGCCGTGAGTTCCGTCGTTAACATAGCCTCGGCGCCAAATGATACCAGCCGGAAGGATAAGAAAATTTCCGAAGAGAAAATAAATAATTTAAAAAGGGAAGCCGCCCAATTAACTGCGCCGCCTGATATAAAAGATAAAATAGAAAACCCGGATTACCTAACCTCTGCGGAGGTAATGCCCGAACCGGTCGGAGGTATGAATACAATTATGAAGAAGCTCGTTTATCCCGAAGCGGCGAAGAAGGATAAAATACAGGGAACGGTAAAGATTAGAGCATTCATTGACGAGTACGGCGAAGTAACACAGGATGAGGTTGTAAAAAGCATTGGTTATGGCTGCGATGAGGCGGCAAAGATAGCCGTTTATTATACAATGTTTACACCGGGCATGATTAAAGGGAAGCCGGTGAAGGTGCAGATGGTAATCCCGG
Source organism: Bacteroidota bacterium (assembly GCA_021790055.1). Classification (GTDB taxonomy): domain Bacteria; phylum Bacteroidota; class Ignavibacteria; order Ignavibacteriales; family Ignavibacteriaceae; genus FEN-1297. The sequence goes on along the minus strand of JAJYIL010000265.1, from coordinate 2,326 downwards.
TGGAGTTTAAGCTGCCTGGGAAATGAACTTACTTAGTTAACAAACAAAAAAAGATTAAAGGAAAATTAAATGAGATGGAAGTTATTATTCGTAATAGTTTTCGGCTTTGCCTTCGCTTCTTTTGCACAGAAGAAAAGCTCCGTAAATCTATACGGCAACTGGGAATCTGAAATAAAGCAGGACTCTCACGTAACACTTATAAAGATAAACCGGGATAGTACATTTCAAATCCAGAAAGACCTTGCAGAAGATTACTATATTAAAATTAGCGGCAACAGAATGATTAGGTCTATCTTAAATAAGGACTCTGTTAAAGTTGCAATGGATACTTCATTTATTAAAATGAAAAGGAATATCTTAAGTTTAACTTTTTATAATGCTGGAAAAGAAAAAATAATTTCTATGGAAAGGTTGAAGAGAACACGTCATGGCAGCAAGGGCATAATTGGAAGTTACTCATGGAAATACCCGGACGGGAAGACTGCGTTTTCCAAATTTACAAAGGACGGGAAATGGATTTTTAGAAAGCCGCTCCAAAAATTAAGCGGCAAATGCGATATCTATAATGACAATATCTCATTTCATTTTTTTGGAAAAGAAAAAGACTTTGTTAGAAGGATGTTTTTTGTGGAAGGCAGCCGGCTGATGTTGAGAGATAACAGAACCGGCAAGGTAGAATATTATAGAAGAGTGGATTACTTCCCTCGATGAGAACAAGGTTTTTTCTAAACATTTAATAGGAGGTAAAGTTATGAAATGGTGTACCCTAATATTTGCAGTAGTTATTGTGTCACTGCTGCTTAAAATTCCGTACAGCCAGGCAGAATCTTTATCCGGTTCCAATCCCGATATAAAAGGCATCTGGCAGGGAACGTTGAAGGTACCAAGCGGTCAATTAAGAATTGTCTTCAAGATTTCCGAAGATGCTCAAGGAAATCTGAAAGCATTGATAGAAAGTCCAGATCAAACACCGCAGAATTTCCAGGCGGATACAATTATGTTTTCACGTGGTAATCTTAAAATTGTATGTAACTTAATCGACATACTGTATCAAGGCACCTATAATTCTGACAGCACATTATTTACTGGTTCATTGACCCAGATGGGACAAAGCATTCCGCTTGTTCTTAAGAAAATTGAAAAAGTGGAAGAAGCTAAAAGACCGCAAGAGCCTAAGCCGCCATTCCCTTATAAGGTTGAAGATGTTTCTTATGAGAATAAAGCTGCCGGTATACAATTAGCGGGCACGTTAACAATGCCGGATAAAGGCGGTCCGTTTGCCGCAGTGCTTTTAATTACCGGCTCAGGTCCGCAGAACAGGGATGAAGAGTTGTTCGATCATAAGCCTTTTCTGGTTTTAGCAGATTACCTGACCCGGCAAGGTATAGCCGTACTTCGCGTTGATGATAGAGGCGTAGGCAAATCTACCGGAGACTTCGCCTCTGCAACATCAAAGGATTTTGCTTCCGACGCTCTTGCGGGAGTTGAATATCTTAAGAACAGGAAAGAAATAAATTCCAAAGAGATCGGTTTAATCGGGCACAGCGAGGGAGGTATGATAGCTCCGATGGTTGCTGATGAAACTAACGACGTTGCCTTTATTGTTTTGATGGCTGGTCCCGGAGTGCCGGGTGACCAAATCTTACTGGGACAAAAAGAAAAAATAGATAAATTAATGGGCTTGCCTGAAGAACAAATTAAAGTGGATTTAGAATTGAATCAAAGGATGTTCAACATTATTAAGCAGGAGAAGGACAGCATTCGAACTGCTGATGAGATGCAAAAGAGTTTTGATAATTATTATAACAGTCTTAGTGATGAAGGTAAGAAGGAAATAAAAAATCCTAAAGTCTTATTTGATATATTATTGAAACAGATTCTGAATCCCGATATGAGATTTCTTATCTGTTATAATCCTGTACCGGAACTTGAGAAGGTTAAATGTCCCGTTCTTGCAATTGACGGTTCAAAGGATGTTCAGGTACTGCCGGAACAAAATTTAGCGGCAATCAAAAAGGCACTTACGGATGGCGGCAACAATAATTTTGAAGTTAAAGAGCTGCCAGGACTAAATCATCTCTTCCAAACAGCAAATACAGGCTTGCCGACTGAATATGGAAGCATAGAAGAAACAATCTCACCCGTCGCGCTAAAGACAATAGGCGATTGGATTTTAATGCTGACGAAGAAGTAGTTGTAATTGGATACTCGATACTCGATGGAGCGCGATATCGACTATCCAGCCGAAGATAATTGCAATTTTACAATCATTCAAACTGCTTGATTCTTCATACAATTGTTCTGCATTCAATTATTCAATTTGAAT
>JAJYIL010000264.1 GCA_021790055.1 Bacteroidota bacterium | reverse complement strand
TGGAGGCGGCGGGATGTGAAGCTGGTAAACAGGCTGCATACCGAAAAATTTAAACTTACCTTCTTTAACTTGTTTATCAAATCCTTCAAGCGGAGTAATGTTATCGAGTATGAATATTCCGCGTCCGTGGGTCGCAACGGCTAAATCATGATTTTGTTTTACAAATTTTAAATCCCATACAGGGACATTTGGGAAATTACTTTTCATCCTTGTCCAGTTGGAACCGTCATCGTTTGAGAAAAACAGTCCGGTCTCATTACCTAAGAAAAGAAATCCTTTTTTATTTGGATCCTCTCTTACTACATGGCAAGGCTCATCTTTAGGTAAGCCATTTGTAATCAGCGTCCATGTCTTCCCGTAATTGTCGGTCTTGTAAACATACGGAGTTCTATCATCCATCATGTGTCTGTCATCGATAATATAACATGAAGCCGGAGAAAATGGAGAAACATCCAATTGATAGATTCTGCCCCACTCAGGCAGACCGGGAATATTTTCAGTTACATTTGTCCAATGCCCGCCTCCGTCCGATGTATATTGAACCTGCCCGTCATCGGTTCCTATCCAGATAACATTGGAATCCTGCGGCGATAGACTAATTGACGTAATCGTGCAATATGTTTCTGCGCCGCTAATATCATGATTTATCGGACCGCCGCTGATAACTTCTTTGCTCTTATCGTTGCGTGTTAAATCAGGGCTAATCACCTTCCAGGAATTTCCGCCGTCCGTTGTCTTGAAAAGGACATTTGCGCCGAGATAAACTTCGTTTGCATTATGATAACTAACTGCAATCGGTGTAGTCCAGTTAAATCTGTATTTAAGACGGGAAGGCTTCTTATCGCTTACATCAAAGAAATACGGACGAATCTCATGACGTATTCCAGTCTTCAAATCCAGCCGATTTAAATATCCGTCTTGGGCTTCGGAATAGATTATGTCGGGGTTGCTTGGCGCAGGTACAACATACTCACCATCCCCGCCGGCAACAGGAAACCAGTTGGAGCCGTCGATGCTGCTTCCATGAAGATTTATTGACGGACCATACCATGCATTGTTGTCTTGAAGCCCGCCTCCAAGATTAAAAGCAATATTTGTATCAGTTGCAACCTGATAATATTCTTCTATAGGAATGTTATCGAAATAGCGCCAATCTTTTCCGCTGTTTAATGATTGATAAACGCCGCCATCGTTACCTTCAATAATTCTATTTGGATTTTTCGGATCAATCCAGATTGCATGGTGATCAACATGTATATTGTTGTTAATTGATTTAACCGTCTTTCCACCATCATCTGAAACCGAAATTAAAAAGGAAAGGAAATAAACTTTTTCGTCATTATTAGGCGCTACTGCCATTTTAGTAAAATAAAACGGACGAACGTTTAGGGTATGATTGTTAGAAACTAAATGCCAGCTGTCTCCAAAATTATGGCTATCCCAAAGCGTTCCGTGTTTAGATTCAATTAAAACATAAACGTGGTTTGGATTACTTAAGGACGCCGCAAAAGAAATTCTTCCCATCAGACCTTTAGGCAATCCTTTAGAAAGCTTTTTCCAGGTATCTCCGCCATCTTTTGATTGATAGATTCCGCTTCCTTTTCCGCCGTCAATTAGACGCCATGGACGTCTGATAACCTGCCATGCACCGGCAAGCATTACTTGCGGATTGCCCGGTTCCATAACTACATCACTTATACCGGTGGAATCATTTACGTATAAAACTTTTTTCCAGTTTTTTCCACCGTCGGTTGATTTGAATAAACCTCGCTCCTTATTAGGTCCCCATGGATGACCGAGAGCCGCAACAAAAACACTCTTGGGATTATCCGGGTTAATTATTATTTGGGAAATTTGTCCCGCATCTTTCAACCCCATAAATTTCCATGTGGCTCCGGCATCTGGCGAAAAATAAACTCCGTGCCCGTCAATTACATCGTTACGGATATTTGATTCGCCTGTACCAACCCAAACAAGATTTGGATTAGAAGGAGCCAGAGCAATGCATCCGATTGATGACGGATATTTTTTAAATATAGCCTTCCATGAATAACCTTCATCGGTTGTTTTGAATACACCGCCGCCCGCTGCGCCTATGTAATAAGTATAGGGATTCCCTGGAATGCCAACTACAGAAGAGACTCTTCCACCGGCAATTGCCGGACCTATATCTCTGAACTTGAGCGCTGAAAAAATGTCAGTTGTGTCTTTATGCTTCGGCGAATTGCTTTTCGTTATGGGAATTATTGATACCGGCATCGCCAAAAATAAAATGACCGACATTAAAATTAATTGTCCGATTTTCTTCATTCTTCATACTCCTTCCTGATTGTTTTATGACAAAAAGTTTTCTAAAAATTATAGTTTAAATTGATTAAGTAATTTTTCATCGGATTAGGTTAAGACAGTTATTGACTTGAAAAGTTTCCGCAGGCGGATTGAGGAATAAAACATTTCGTAAAAAATTCAATTTAGATAATTTTCGATATAACAAGCTAAAGATAATTAGAGATTCTAATTGTCACTTGTGACTATTAACAAAGTAAAAATTACACATCAATTTCAAAAAATGATTTTACCCGGATGACAAATCTATTTTAACTTAATCTCTACAAAGTTCAAATAGTTTATTTCGTTAGAGAAATATTCAGCGATTATATCCACAGAATTTCTCTGTCCCAACCACGCAAGGAGCTTTTTAACCTTGTCTGCCTTTACCCACTTAAATTCGGTATGCTCTGAACTTATTTGCACTTTAGCATCGCAGTCGACAAGGGCTGCGAATACCGGGAGCAGTGAGATATAATCTTCCACTGCATAATAGAATGAATTGACGTTTGGAGCTACCCAAAATCTTTTGGGAACCAGCGCAGTTTCTTCTTTTATTTCTCGCAGCGCAGTTTCATATGCTTTTTCTCCCTGCTTTATTTTCCCGGAAACCATTTGCCACAATCCTGGATAAATTTCATCCTCTGATCTTTTAAGCAATAAAAACTCCAGCCCGTCTTCTGCTTCTCTAAAGATGTGTACCTCAACTAAATTTGTTATTATCTTGCTCATAAATACCTCTTAAAAGAAAGCTCTAACTTCTGCTCTTGCAGTATGAACCGTTCTATCATTGCCTTGAGCTCTTCCATTATAACTAATTGTAGACTGCAAATTTGCAGAAAGCTTATAATCAAAATTCAGGCTCCAAAAATAATTCTTGCCGATCAAATTTCCATTTAGCATTTCAAACGGAATAAAGTTCTGTGTAGTATTTACATTTAGCTCATCTCTTTCAAATTCCATCTTTAACCTTCCTGCTCCCGCAAAGGAAAGCACAAATCTGATTGATTGAGAATTCAAATCAATTATTGTCGGAATTGCCGGAAGATAATCCTCCTTCTTACCGGCACTAAATTTAAAGCCAACTTCAATATTCTGCTGCGGTCTGTATGAAAAATCCGACGTAATGCTACTGCCTGTAATTTCTCTTTTTTCAATTGATGAGGTAGGCGCCATATCGTTATCATTCTCAGTTACCAAGTCGGTTTGGTTGCTCATTTCTTTAATTAATTTGAAATTAATTCTAAGGCTTCTTTCTCTATCGTAAACTCTTTCAGTACCGTAGCTAAATTGGTTAAGGCTTTTTCGCTGTGAATAACGGAGTCTCATGGAAAATTCAGGGTTGTTTTCAAACAGAAATATATCTTGTTGAAACAAATTAGTGCCGTTAATTGTCTTTGCCGGGTTCTGAAAATCCGAGAAATCCAGGAGATATATTTTCTTATAATCCTGTTCCTGGCTGTTCTCCTCAACCTGCCATGAGGTTTCAGAGGAGAATGGGCTTAATATCCTACCAGCCAGAGAGTTATGGTCAAACATATCTTTGTAATTCAATCTCCACCTGGTATTAAGTTTTAAATCGATTACAGGGTAAAGTTGGTCTGTCGGAACAGTAACTACCACATAATTACCGTCGTAAAGAGCGGGCTCAAATTCATTTTCATCTTGAATACCGTTGTGGTTTAGATCGCCAAGATAAATATAATTTCCCTGACCTTGCGCTACCTTAACAAACACCTTTTGAAGCTTTGCCGTCCTCTGGGTTGAAACCTGGTAAAAAAGATCGCCTGAAATAGGATTCCACGGCATAAATCTGCTTTGCGAGCGAACTAAAATTGTCTGGCTATTTAGGTAGCCAAGCTTCCTAAACGGGTTAGAATAATTCTTATTCAATACGGTAAGATTCAAAGTTGAATTAACCTGCCTTATCCCGCTGTAATTTAATTCGAATGAGCCCCCGGTTGTTGTTGCCTGCCTCTGCATCATCCCGTTTAATGGTAAATAATCATTGCGAAAAGAATACTTTGAAGTCAGCTTGAAACCTTCCAAATTTACAAGCTCGAGGAAAGGATCAATCTCGTAATATTTTAAGCTTGAAGATAAGAGCGTATCAGGATCCGAAATTATATCTCTTTTATCTTCCGCAAGAAAATCGAATCCGGGTTTCAGCCTCCAGAAAGAATAATAGCCGGTACCTTTTTGTCGAAGCCAATTTGTCTTTATTGAGGAGTTATATGAAGAGACATAATCAAAATTATAATTAAGAAGATAGCTCTTATTGTCGGAAAGATTTATTGTATTATCAAACCGGTTGGATAAAAAATCATTTCCTCTTTTCAACGAAGAATAGGAAGTTGTAAGATTAAGTTCAGCCACAGGAATTAAATTCAAATTAAAGTCTCTTAGCTCTTCGCTCTCGGGAGTTTGAGTATTGGTAATATTATAATCCCGGTTGAATTCAATCGGGTTAATTCTGTCAAGCGAAGTGAAGCGGTCCTGGATAAATCTGTCCTGATAGGAAAACCCGATTTGACCAAGACTTATTTTCCCGATGTCAATCTTTCTTGGATCCATCTTCAAAAGGATATTTCTGGCATAGCCGCCGTCCTTACTGTCGTCAATTGAAGAAAATTTATTTTGATCCCAATAGCTTCCGGCAAGTTCTAAAGATAAGCTCAATCCTTTTTCCGGCGTGTAGTTCACGTTCAGGTCGCCGAGTTGTTTCTGTTCAGGTAAGGGCAGTAAAACAACAGGCGCATAATCTCCCTGCTTAATTCCAACGAACTGGAAATTACCAATGCTCTGACGAGTATAATCTCCCTGCGCGCTGCCTACAAAGCTGAACGTTACATTGTAAATTGCATTTAAGTTTCCGGGGTTATAA
>JAJYIL010000263.1 GCA_021790055.1 Bacteroidota bacterium | reverse complement strand
GAGGCATTTCATGTAGTTCAAAAAATTATTGAGAATGAAAAGAAAGAATACCCGCAGTTGTTTCTGCTTCAAGGTACGCTGGAATATGCAAGAAAAAATTACGAGCAGGCGTTGAAGTATTTATCCAAGGCTGAGAAAGCTGATTCAAACCTTCCTCAGCTTTATCAGCAGATTGGATTCGTTTATTTGAACATGAGAAGACCGAAAGATGCAGAGGCAGCTTTCTACAAAGCACTTGAAAATGATCCGGAGAATGTGCATGCTCATTACGGACTTGCACTCGTTATGTTCAGGCTAAAGGATTATGAGCAGAGCGCAGAGTATTCACTTAATGCAGTAGGGCTCTTGTATCATTTCCCCAAAGCTCACTTGAGTCTTGGAATGTCTTTAGCAAAGCTCGGAATGTATGACAGGGCAATAGAAGCTTTTGAAGTATGTCTTAGAATGATGCCGGGATTAATAGCTGCGCATAAATATCTAAGCTACATTTATTTGGTAAAATTGAAAGATAAAGAAAAAGCCGATCTTCATATTGAGGCGATAAAAAAACTTAGAGAGAGGAATAAAGCAGCTTGATTACTATTGTTACCGGACTTCCGCGCAGCGGTACATCTTTGATGATGCAGATTCTAAAAGCCGGCGGAATGAATATTCTTACAGATAATATTCGTCAGCCGGATATTAATAATCCGAAAGGCTATTATGAATATGAAAAAGTTAAATCGCTGTCTTCGGATAACAGGTGGATTCATGAAGCAGAAGGAAAAGTTGTAAAAGTTATCGTTCAGCTTATTACATATCTCCCGCTCGATCATAAATATGCTGTAATTCTTATGGATAGAAATCCCGACGAGATTATCTTATCGCAGAACAAGATGATTGAAAATCTTGGAGGAGTCAAACAAAGCATTTCACCGGATATTTTAAAAAATACTTTTGTCAATCAATATAAAAAGGCAGAGAAATACTTGTCGGATAATTTATGCTTTAATGTTTTTAAATTGAACTATAATGAATTACTTTCCGGAAGGATTGCGGTAATTGATGCGCTTAATGAAAAGTTAGATTTAAATCTTGATGTCAGAAGATCAAATTCAGTAATTGACACAACTCTTTACAGGAACAGAATAGAAAATTAACCCTGTCAAATGAGCTACAGAATATCTAAAAAGGTTTTTGATTTATCGGTATCAATAATGATGCTTTTATTATTGTTTCCCGTAATCACTTTAATTTGCGTTATTATTTGTATTCAAACAGGAGAGACTCCAATTTTTATACAGGAAAGAGGAACCTCGTTAACTAAGAACAGATTCAGGATATATAAATTCAGGACAATGAAAAGAGTAATTGCTACCGATATTAGTGCGAACAGTTTAACTTCCTTTTTATTAAAGCATCATCAAAAAAAATATGTATTTCCGTTCGGAAGATTTCTGAGAAAAACAGGGCTTGATGAACTGCCGCAGTTTATCAATGTTATTAAGGGTGAAATGAGCATTGTCGGTCCGCGCCCTTTAGCTTTGGAAGACCTTGAAAACATAAAAACATTTTATCCTCAATTGTATGCCGAGAGAGAAAATATAACTCTTTTACCTGGCATAACAGGGTATTGGCAGCTAAACAAAGATGAATCCGGAAGCATAGAAAATTTAATCTTCATGGATAAATTTTATTTTCAGCATAAATCATTTCCCTTAGATTTAAAACTTTTTTTAATGAGCATTCCTATAAGCTTTACTGCAAAACATATTGATTCAATACTTTCTGCCAATGAAAATTATTATTTAGCTTTGACGGTTGTAACCAATAATGCAATAGAATTATTTGACAATTAAACATTTTATTCTTCGGCAGGTTCTGTAATTTCATATCTTTTATTATATTGTCTTATGAAAATTTAGAGGAATAGGCATGAAGAAATATGTGGTACTACTTGCGTTTCTATTATCGGTCAGTACTTTTGCACAATATTATTCTCCATTTGAAAATACATTGCATCCGGGTCAAGGAAACCTTGAAGGCGGATTGGGATTGAACTGGATTGACGGTCAGCTTTATTACCGTTTCCATATAATGCCTGAAGTTGCTTTGGGTAATTTCGGAGTCGGGTTAGACCTGAATATTGATGTAGATAAGATCGTAAATATCCGCAAGGAAGATTTCAACCAACTTTCGGATTATCTGAGTATAATCCGTTACGTTAGATATGGAGTAAAGAACGATCCCGTTTATATAAAGCTCGGCGCTCTGGATTATTATAATCTTGGGCACGGAAGTATAATGTACCAGTACAATAACAGTCCGTCAATTGATAACCGGAAGATCGGATTGATAGCTGATATAGATTTCGGCGACTTCGGCTTCGAGTCCATCTACAGCACCTTTGCCGAAGCCGGCGTTGTTGCGGTTAGGGGATACGTAAGACCGTTAAGGCTCACTTCTCTTGCTGATGTCCCTATCATTAGCGACCTCGAAGTAGGCGGGACTTATGCGGCTGATTTTAATAAATATTCCGGTGTAGTATTTACACCGAAAGTTTCGGCATCTGGACCGATAGTGCTTCCCATACTTAATCCGAATAATCCTACTCAATTTATTCAAGCTTCAGATAAAGGCAGAATGCAAATTGTAGGCTTGGATTTAGGGCTGCCTTTAATTAGATCAAGCATGCTTAATCTTGAACTTTATACCGATTATGCAAAGATAGTAAATTACGGCAGCGGTGTTGCTTCGGGAATAATGGTAGATGTAAACGGACTTGGAATTCTAAACGCATCAGCAAAGCTTGAGAGGAGATTTAACCAGGCGCATTATATCCCTTCTTATTTTAGCTCTCTTTACGAAATTGAAAGATACAGGATCGATACTGTTAACGGAACTTATTCAAGCAAAGCAACCGAGCTTGCAAATTTAACAAACCCGGACAACGGATATTTCGGAGAGCTGGATTTACATTTTGCGGGCTTGCTGGATGTTATCGGCAGCTATCAGCGGCTTGATAAAACGCCCAACAGCGGCGAACTGCATTTGGTTGCAAATGTATCTACTCAAGGAATGCCGATTGTAGTTAGGGGAGGATATGATAAAATTAATATAAGTTCCGAAACGGAATTATTCAAAGTTGATAATAACTCTTTTATGTATTTTGAACTTGGCTACAAGCCGCTTCCTTACTTGGTTGTATCCATGGTATACAATTGGACTTTTACACCAATCAGAGATTCGAATAATAATATTATTGATTATCAACCTCAAAAGCGTATCGAGCCGAGAGTATATTTCGAATACCCGCTTAGCTTTTAAACCCGCCAAGCAAAAGTATGAATTATATTTATTGCAAATTAAGGATTAGTTTTATATACTTATGTTAGAGCTTGGCGGCACGAAGGGCAAATTTCCCAAATGGAAAATTTGGGTTAAATAATTCCTTAGCTACTAATTAGCACGAATTATACTAATTCCTTCTATAAAGATTTTCGTAGGAAACAGCGATCATTCGGGTCTAAATAAATTAGGCGGTCAACTTGGACAGAAATTTAATTATACCGCAGCGTCTTCTACCTGTTCAGGCTTAAAAGGAAATTTGAAATAGAAATGGTTCTGATCTTCCGAAATAATTTTATCTTTACTCAGGAAGTAATTTTCCGTTTCTTTACCTCCATTTTTGAAATACGGAAGATAAAGCCCGTCTTCAAAATAGGTCTTCGGTAATCTTATCTTTTTATTTGATACAAGATATGCCATATCCAGTAATATTCTTCTTGTAAAATTTCCGTAGTCTTTTCTGATGTAAATAGTTCTCATGCCGATTAAAAATAAATTAAAATAACGTTAGAAAAATAGTAAAAATGACATTACCCGGAAAATTTAATTCCCGTATTTCCCGTTTGAATTTTTCCCGAGAGGCTAAAAGGTATATGACATGCTTAAGCCGAGATTGTTGTAGCCGATATTAGGCATAATTATAACTTGAGATGTTTTAGAACTGGAATGATCTTTATCCGTTTTAATTTCCGGCGCAACAATATTACCAATTGAATAGCCAATAAAAAAGCCAAGCGGCAGATCGCTGTACCAATGCATACCCTCGCTTACAAGGCTAATCCCTAATATGCCGAGAGCGCAGTAACCGGCTGGTCTTATCCAGGTGCATTGCGGATTGTCGTTTGCAACTACGGTCAACACAGCGGCAGCCGCCGCCATATGACCTGAAGGAAATGAATAATACTTAGGTTGGTCTTTCTGATATTCTTTAATGCTCGGGAAAAATTTCCAGTCTCCTAAAGTTTTATCAGAACCCGCAGGACTTTCTCTTCCTGTTATTCTTTTTAGTATCTGAACGAGAAGCCCGGCGGAGAGTTCAGCTTCAACTATATTGCTTGCGGTCCTTAATGCAGATTCATCATGCTCTGCTAAACCATAGGCGGCAAATAACCCTGAGAGGATAAAATGAGAGCCTCCGTTTCCTAAAAACTCGAAAACGTTGCTTGTGTTTCTAAATGCATAAGAAGTCTTATATAGCCTATTTTCATATCTCCAGCCGGATTTGTCGAAGCGCATTAAAGCACCGGTAAGCGCTGCAATAGTTACATAAGCTGAAACGTTAGGTCCGGTAAATGATTTTGTTATGAATAAATAATCATCCCTTGGAACGTCGGCGACCATTTGGTACCAATTTAACGTATTATTTTCAACTAAAGCATTTACTTTGATATTTTTGGAATTCTCGGATGCTGAGTCTTTAGCAGGATGATTGCCGGTAGGTTGGGATGCTATTAACTGCAAACTCGTAATTAAAAAAGAAATGAGAACTAAAGAATATTTAGTCATTTAGTTTTAGGCAAACCGTAAGTAATTAATTGAGATTCCACGTTCAACTATTTAGTAGATTCAAAACTAGAATAGTAAATATAATGTAGAATAAAAGTCAGTTAATATGATTTAGCGTACGATATTTTAATTTTCTTATTTTTGAAAGCAGTGATAAAAGGATAAATTTTTGTACAACATGCATTCTCAAACGTAATTGTTATCGATTTTGTATAAGAGATGGTAGGCGCTAGTGGATTTGAACCACTGACCTCCTGCGTGTGAAGCAAGCGCTCTAACCAACTGAGCCAAGCGCCCAAAATTTATTTTCTTTCGTCCAAATATTGTAGAACTATATTTAAGTTGCAAACAAATATTAATATCCGATTAAATTTTTTCTATATTTC
>JAJYIL010000262.1 GCA_021790055.1 Bacteroidota bacterium | reverse complement strand
TTAAAATTTGATCTCGATTTTTAAAATCTAAATCGCTTATTTTTAATTTATATTTTATTATGGAGTCTTAAATGCATGAAAAAAGATTTTCCGGCGGAGTAGAAAGATTACGCTCACCTGAGAGGATTTCTAATTTGGAGATTGACAAGGTTGTAAGTCAATCGCTGGATGGAATTGCTATAAAAAGTTTATTAGATATCGGAACAGGTTCTGGATTATTTGCAGAAGCTTTTGCCAAGCAAAATATTTCCGTATCGGGAATAGATGTTTCGGAAGAAATGATTGAAGCTGCTAAGAAATTTGTCCCTTCGGGAAACTTTAAAAAAGCTGTTGCCGAAGAACTGCCATTCCAAGATAAATCTTTTAATGCCTCATTCTTCGGAGTTGTTCTTCATGAAGCCGACGATATGCTTAAGGCGTTGAAAGAAGCCCGCCGCGTATCTACGAAAAGAGTTTTAATACTGGAATGGCAATACAAAGCCAGTGAATTCGGTCCGCCTTTAGAACACCGGATTAAGCCTGAAGTAATTACTAAACTTTTTAAGGATGCCGGCTTTAGCGATTATGATAAAAATGATTTGAAGGAATTGGCACTGTATAGACTAAACATATAAATAATATTTTAATCTCCTTTGACGGCGATCCTTATTTACTTGCCTTAAGCAAGTTCTCTTCCTTAATCGTAATCTTGCCCGGATTAAAGAAGATTATACAGAATCTGGTAAAAGATCACGATTAAGTCCTTCAACAAATCCTTTAAATTATTGAGTTTATATTTTTTATTTTCTAAGTTTCACTAAAACGTAAGAAAATAAATGTATTCAAGTCTTAATTCTTCTTGCCTCATTCACTTAAAACAATAAGGAGATTTCTTTATGCGTGAATCTGATAAACCTACAACGAACAAAAGCCGCAGACAGTTTTTGAAGACAAGCTTACTCGGCGGAATTGCCGCAGTATCATTACCTTCGTTATCATTCGCAGAAAAAGCAGCAGCGACGTTTAGTAAAGCGCAAATTAAAACCTCGGATTTAGATGAAATAACAGCGGATGAGTTAGCTGCAGGATTAAAGTCCGGCAAATATACTGTTCGTTCAATAGCAGAGCATTATATCCGGCGCATAAAAGAAATCGATAAAAGCGGTCCGGCAATTAATAGCGTTATTGAATTAAATCCGGATGCACTTTCAATTGCCGATTCATTGGATAAGGAATTGAAAGAGAAAGGCGCGCGTGGTCCTTTACATGGAATTCCAGTTCTTATTAAAGATAATATTGATACAGCAGATAATATGGAAACTACCGCGGGTTCTCTTGCTCTGCTTGGTTCAAAACCGGTGAAAGATTCTTTTGTTGTTAAACAGCTTCGGGCTGCGGGTGTACTTATTCTTGGCAAAACAAATTTGAGCGAGTGGGCAAATATCCGTTCCACACATTCCACCAGCGGCTGGAGCGGTCGAGGAGGTCTTACTAAAAATCCATATGCACTTGATAGAAATTGTTCGGGCTCAAGCTCGGGTTCTGGTGCCGCTGCAGCTTCAAATCTTTGTGCGATAGCTATTGGCACTGAAACCGACGGCTCAATTGTAAGCCCTTCTTCTTTGAACGGACTTGTTGGAATTAAACCGACAGTCGGCTTAGTAAGCAGAGCAGGAATAATTCCGATATCGCATTCTCAAGATACAGCTGGACCAATGACACGAACAGTTCGTGATGCAGCAATTTTATTAGGTGCTATGCAAGGTGTTGATCATGAAGATAACGCTACTGAGAATAAAAAAAGAAAAGCATTTTCAGATTATACGAAATTTCTTGATGCGGATGGTTTGCAAGGTGCTAGAATCGGCGTGGTGAGGAAGTATTTTGGATTTCTTCCTCAAGTTGATGATGTAATTGAAAAATCGCTTGACGTTTTGAGAAAGAAAGGTGCGGTTCTTATCGATTCGGTCGAGATAGAAGCAATCGGCAAAGTTGATGATTCGGAGATGACCGTAATGATGTACGAGCTTAAAGCCGGTATGAAAAAATATCTCGAACACCGCGGTCCCGGAACTAAGATGCATTCCCTTAAAGACCTTATCGAGTTTGATGATAAACATGCAAAAGAGGAGATGCCTTACTTTGGGCAGGAATTATTCTTGCGGTCAGAAAAAACCGGTTCATTAAAAGATAAAAAATATATTGATGCCTTGGCAAAGGATCATCGTTTGACCCGCAAAGAAGGCATTGATGCCGTGATGGATAAGTTTCATTTGGATGCTCTCGTTTCTCCGACTGATGGTCCGGCATGGATGACTGATCTTGTCGACGGGGATCATTTCCTTGGAGGAAGCTCCCAGTTGGCGGCGGTTGCCGGTTACCCGCATATCACCGTTCCGGCGGGATTTGTGTTTGGATTACCGATTGGAATTTCTTTTTACGGAATAGCATGGAGCGAAAATGTTCTTCTAAAAATTGCTTATGGATTTGAACAGGCAACCAAGGTTCGCAAGCCGCCTAGATTTCTTCAGACTGCGGATCTTACCGTATAGTCTATTTTCATAATTATTCAATACCGGAGAAAAAATTTTTTGAAGAAAATCGACGAAAAGGAATTAAAAGTCTATTATGTCAAGCACCTAAGGCCATGAATTTAATATTGCCAGCGAAAGAATAATATCTCTGAAGGAAAGTAGTATTAAATGCTACCTTGACAACCATTCATATAATTTCAGCATTTCTATTAGAAACTGCTCTGTTTATATTTGCAAAGGTATTTTTTTAAGGGACTAAATTTTTAAATGAAGGATACTAAACCTTCCAATAAGCAAATCATCGGCGCATGCCTTGGCGCTTCTTCAATTTCATTCTTAAGAATAAAGGAAGCTGAAAGACAAATCGGAATAGAAAATGTCTTGACAATTCCACATAACGGAGATCCGAGAAAAACTTTTCAAGAAAATCTTTCCAAGTTTAATCCTGAAATGTTTCCGGTTGTTGTTACCGGTAGAAAGTTTAGGAAGCTTGTAAAGTTTACCAGCATTTCTGAACCTGAAGCGACGGAATATGCGTTTACATTTCTAAATAAAAATCATGAAGGTTATTCGGCGATAGCCTCTTTGGGCGGCGAGACTTTTATTGTTTATACTTTGGATGATGAAGGAAAGATTTCAAACGTAATTACCAAAAACCAGTGTGCCTCCGGAACCGGTGAATTTTTTCTTCAACAAATAAAGAGAATGGATCTCGGAATTAATGAAGTTGTAGAAATGACAAAAGATGCTGAACCATTCAAAGTGTCGGGCAGATGTTCAGTGTTCTGCAAATCGGATTGCACCCATGCATTGAATAAGGGAATTAGGAAAGCTGAAGTCGCTGCCGGTTTATCTTTAATGATGGCTGAGAAAGTTGAAGAGCTTCTAAAAAAAATTAAGCCCGGCAAAGTAATGATTGTCGGCGGCGTGACTAAGAATTCGGCGGTGATAAGTTTCTTAAAGAATTCCATAAATCACGGGACTGAAATTTACATTCCGCCGGAAGCAGGTTACTTTGAAGCTCTCGGAGCCGCTGTTTACGGGCTTAAAAGAGAAGTGAATGAAATTGAAAATCATAAAGATATTTTTCATTCGGGAAACAGCTCGTTTGTCTTTCATCAGCCGTTAAGAAATTTTACTGGTAATGTTCAGTTCAAGTCGATGGAAAGAGGCAAAGCCGAAGACGGCGATGTTTGCATTCTCGGACTCGATGTCGGCTCGACTACAACCAAAGCGGTAATATTAAGAAAATCTGATAATAAAATTCTGGGTTCGGTTTATCTTTATACTCACGGCAATCCGGTTGAAGCTTCCAAAAAGTGTTATTCGGAATTACTGAGGCAAATTCCGGAGAAAATAAAAATTATTGGCATTGGTACTACCGGTTCCGGCAGGCAGATTGCAGGTCTGCATGCATTAACCGAAGGCGTAATTAATGAAATAGTTGCTCACGCTGCGGCTGCTGTTTATTTTGATACCGAAGTCGATACAATCTTTGAAATCGGAGGACAGGACGCAAAGTACACTTACATTGTAAACAAGGTTCCTGCGGATTATGCGATGAATGAAGCTTGCTCTGCAGGCACCGGATCGTTTATTGAAGAATCTGCATACGAATCTCTCGGTATAAAAGTAACCGACATTGAACCGATTGCAATGACGGGCGAGATGCCTCCAAACTTTAGCGATCAGTGTTCCGCTTTTATAAGCTCCGACATCAAAACGGCGCAGCAGGAAAACATTGCAAAGGATGATATTGTTGCCGGTCTCGTTTACTCAATCTGTATGAACTATGTAAACCGTGTAAAAGGAAATAGACCGTTAGGAAAAAAGATTTTTATGCAAGGCGGAGTTTGCTATAACAAAGCCATACCTATTGCAATGGCGGCTTTAACCGGCAAGGAAATTATAGTTCCGCCTGAACCCGGTTTAATGGGCGCTTTCGGAGTAGCTCTTGAAATAAAAGAGAAAATTGATCTCGGCTTGATGAAGCCCGGTGAATATTCTCTGAAGCAGTTGTCGGAAAGAGAAGTAAGTTATAGAAATCCTTTCATCTGCTACGGCGGAAAAGAAAAATGCGATTTGGCGTGTTCTATAAATCTTATAAAAGTTGAAGGGAAGACCTATCCTTTCGGCGGTGCGTGCAATAAATATTATAACGTAATCAATAGAACTAAAGTTGATGCTGAAAAATATGATTTTGTTCAAAGACGTCAGAACCTAATGTTTGAGAAGTATGCACCAAAAGTTGAGATGCCTGTTGAGGCTAAGGCTGTCGGTATAAATCAGTCCTTCCACACGCATACAATTTTCCCATTATATTATAATTTCTTTACAAGTCTTGGTTTCAAAGTAATTCTTTCGGATGCGGTTGATGAAAACGGTTTGGAACGCGAGACAACTTCATTCTGTTATCCTGCGCAGTTATCGCTGGGATTGTTCTCGGATCTAATTCAAAAAAATCCTGATTATTATTTTGTCCCTGAAATATATGAAATGTATGTTGAGAATCCGGGTAAGGATGGTCATCATAGAATTGACACAAACAGCACGTGCGTCTTTGTCAGCGGAGAAACTTTTTATTTAAAACAAACATTCAAAGATTTGTTATCCGGTAAAAAGATCATTACTCCGGATTTCAATTTTGCAAATGGATTCGATAAGGAAGAAAACAAGTTTATCGAAGTTGCAAAGCAAATGGGAATTGTCGATGAAGGAAAAATTAAATCGGCATTTCATAATGCCTTGAAAATGCAGGAAGA
>JAJYIL010000261.1 GCA_021790055.1 Bacteroidota bacterium | reverse complement strand
CGCATGATACCAGCTTTGCTATCAATACAGATATAAGCAATGGTGGTCTCTTCGCTCTGAGATTTTACCCCTGGTTTAATTATAAGAGTGCAAGTACATCAAAATATTTCGTATTGTTTGATGTTAGAGTAGTCGGTACAACTTCTCCCGCTACGGCTGTAGAAAACGTAAAAGCTTTGCCAAAAGTATTTTCACTTTCGCAAAATTATCCCAACCCGTTCAACCCGTCTACCCAGATTACTTTCTCGCTGGATAAAGCAGAAACTGCAAACCTAACGGTTTACAACATGCTGGGTCAAAAGGTTGCAACTTTGGTAAATAGTAATTTGTCTGCAGGTGAACATACGGTAAGCTTCAGTGCAAATAACTTAAGCTCAGGCATTTATATTTACCAGCTTACTTCCGGAAGCAGAATAATCAGTAAAAAGATGATGCTGCTTAAATAACTTGGTATAAGGTATATGGTATAGGGATTGCCCTATACCGTGTACCTTTATCATTTATTTGTAATTCTATCCGCGTTCATATAAATAATTATTAAAGGATGCCCATAAACAAGTAGCAGAATCACATTATAAGAGGGGATAATTCAAATTATTATATCTATGAATCTTTTTCAAAAAATCATGATACATGGAATGGCTTTTTGAAGCAGATTCATCCATTATAAATTGTCTTTTCGCAATAAAGTTAAAGCTGCACACGGAACAGAAAAGTCTGACCGGATTAATTTTAATGTTAATCAGACATCTTAAACAAACATTACGCTTTGGAGTATTTAAGAAATGAAATATCGGAGTAAACCAGGCAATCCTCGTACTCCATTATTCCAAGAGTTGTGTAGGGTAAGTTAATAATATTAATGCTGCTGCGGATTGCATTTCTCTAATGGATTATTCAAATGCATGAAGACGGATTTGGGATTTTTTTGTTTTTACAAGCTTTCTTTTAGTGTTTAGATATACTGTTAGTAAAATTTGGCTTATTATCAGTAGTCAAACAAATCAATTTTTATCTTCAAACAACAGGTTCACATTCATTTATTTAGGAGTAGCAAATATGAGTAACAGAGTACTTCCTGTTCTAGGAAAACTCGGATTAACTCTTGCAGTTATTTTTGTCGTATTTTCTGCAGTAGCCAACGCTCAATCGCGAAGCAGAATAATAGGGACAGTTAAAGACGCGGAAACGGGAGAAGTGTTAGTTGGAGCTAACGTACTGGTCGAAGGCACTTCATTAGGTGCAGCCACGGATCTTGATGGTAAATATTTTATCATAAATGTTCCCGTCGGTACATACAATCTTAAGGTGTCTATGATTGGTTACAAGTCGCAAATTATAAAAGGTGTTCTTGTTTCTCTCGATCGTGTGGCAGAGCAGGATATAAGGTTAGTACCGTCGACCATCCAATCGAAGACGGTAGTAGTAACCGCTCAACGCGATGAGCTGCATAAGGAAGTCTCAAGCACACAGCTTGTAGTTACCAGCAACGAATTGAGCAACACTTCAGGCATTAGAGAGATTAATACCTTTCTTGAAAAGCTGCCGGGTGTTGGCACTGAAAATGGTTATTTAACAATTAGAGGCGGCAGTGCCGACCAGACCGGTACGTTTGTGAACGGTCTCTCATTTAATGATGCTTCAAACGGAAATGCAGAGACATCGATTCCATTAAGCGCTATCGAACAAATCTCTTTATTGTCCGGCGGCTACAATGCAGAGTATGGCAACTTCCGTTCCGGTTTAATCAATATTACAACAAAGACCGGATCTATGGACGGCTATCACGGTACATTCAATGTCTCAACTGATAATTCTCATATGAGGCGTTTCGGTCAGTCTTTTTTTGATCCGCATAATGACTTTTTAGTCTCCTACCTGGACCCGGCAGTTGCTTTTCAGGGAACTGCAAACGCATGGAAGAATGATACATATATGCAGCAGCAACACCCTTCTTTTGTAGGCTATGATGCTGAAGTAGATTCCAGGGCAATAAAAAGCAGTTGGCCTACAGCAACTCCATTAGATCTTTATTTACTTACTGCCTGGCAGTTCCGCGCAATACCGGATTACGCAGGTTTAGCAAAAATGGGATATACCGTTCCTATAGCACAGCAGAAACTATTTACTGAAAGAGCAGGTAAAGAAAATTATGAAGACTATAACTTTGACGGAGGCTTCGGAGGTCCGGTGCCTTTTGTAAGCCATCTCCTTGGCGATGCAACATTCTATATATCTAATAATACAAGGCAGCAGCATTTTACTTTTCCGGTCACTTTAAATAATGATGTAAATTCAACAACGCTGCTAAGTGTAAAATCCACGCCTGCCGAAGGAATGACATTGACATTAAACGGATTGTGGAAAAGAGAAATCGGAGTATCGCCAATAATTCCGGTAAATGGAGATGCGCCAGATGCAAGTGATAGAGGCGGGTTTATGCCGCTGGACAACCTTAAATATGCTGCGGAGGATTTTGCATACGATTATGATCCGAACTATTATCCAATCTTAAATCAAACAACTGTAATGACAGGTTTAACTCTGAATCAGATGTTAAGCAAAAAAACTTTCTACGAACTTACCCTCGGTTATCTTACGATGTCAGACTTTACTCCGACTGGCGATAACAGAGATACGACAACAATTACAAATTTTGGTCCTTTTGGTGTTGATGAAACTCCATACGGCAAATCCCAGTTTGGTAATGAACAATATAACGGATATTCATTTACTATTCCATGGGTTTCAGGTTTAACTTTCGGACACCGCGAAGGCGATCTTCATGATAATCAGAAGACTTCCCAGTATTCTGCTAAGTTTAATATCACTTCGCAGATTGATGATCATAACTATGTAAAAGCCGGAATTGAATATAACCTTATTGATCTTAACCATATCTTCTATGAAATATGGAATCAGAATTCATATAACGCTTATGAATTTAATTATCATAGGACGCCAAGCCAGACAGGACTGTTCGTCCAGGACCAAATTTCATACGGCAATATAGTTGCTAACTTAGGCGTAAGATTTGATTATTATTACGGTGGAGGCGGACTTTGGCCTGCACAGCCTTTTGCGTATGATGCTTTTGCACCTCAGCCATTACCTGGCGGCGGCAAAAATGACAGCACGCTTTACCGTTATTTAGCAACAGGGAACTCGTATATATGGGATGCATGGACCCAGTATAATCAAACTCATCCGGGCTTCCTGCAGAAAATTAAAAATTATTTTACTGTTAGTCCTCGTTTAGGAATTTCTTTCCCTATAACAACAGAATCGAAATTCTATTTCAATTACGGTCAGTTCAGATCTAATCCGCCTTACTACACGATGTATCAGTTCAAATATAGATACACAAAAAATGGATTGTACCAGATGGCTAACCCGAATTTAGAGCCTCCGTTAACGACTTCTTACGAGCTTGGAGTAGCTTATAATTTTTACCAGAATTATATCGTAAGAGTTTCGGGTTATTATAAAGATGTTACAGGTCAGTACGGAACGGTAACTTATGAATCGGCTCAGTCAGATCATTCGAATTTAAATTATAAATCTTATTTAAACAACCAATATCAGGATATTCAGGGTCTTGAAGTTAATCTGTCAAAGAATGATCATAGTTGGCTTTCAGGCTGGATTAATTTCGATTATATGCTGACTAAAACCGGTAACACCGGAGTAAGCACAATAACCGATATTGCTATCAACAACCCTGAGACTTTATTATACCAAGGAAATGTTTCCCGTGCATTACCGCAACCGAGTATTAATGCTAATTTAGTATTCCGCTCCCCGGATAAATGGGGACCACAATTCGGCGGTCTTGATATTTTCGGCAACTGGGAATTATCATTTTTCGCCCAGTGGACTGCCGGGAGCTATTTTACATGGAATCCTTTGAATGATCCGTTTACGAACAACAACCTCGAGTGGCCGGATTATTTCATGGTGGATCTGAAACTTAGTAAGACTTTTCCCGTTGCAGGCACAAACGCTACTTTCTATATTGACTGTTCAAACGTATTCAATATCAAAGTTAATGAAATGCATAATGGTTATCCTTTTGAAGGCGGCTTAAGCGGTTCGGACGAACAGCAGTATCTTGCCTCGCTTCATCTTCCAATGTATAACTCGACGAAGTTCGATCAGCTAAGGCAACAGAACCCGGGACTTTATATTGCCGGTAATGATAAGGTCGGAGATCTTAGGTCCGGTTCAAAGCCGTACATTAACGATCCCAATTATTCATTCTTCCTGTATGACCAGCCAAGAGATATCTGGTTTGGGTTGAAGGTAGACTTTTAATAATTAATGATATTGGAGTTTGAAATGAATTGTCTTAAAAGCTTAATTGATCCCGCTATAGCCTGGGAAAAATTATATAGAATAATATTTGGTGCGAGTTTAATTACGATAATATTTTTATCCTTAAGTCCAAACTCATTCGGACAAACACAGCCGGAGCTTCAGACAGCGGTAATGAAGCTTGGTCATCTCTGGCTTGGCGTATCTGCTAACGGGTACAGGTCGAGCTTCGAATATCTTTCCGGCTTCTTTCCGAATGATTACGACATCATGGCTAACCGCGGGCAATATGCCGAGGGTTATACGGGTGCAGGAGTTCTTCTTACCGCAACTCATTGGTTTAATCCTTTAGCTGATTCGATACAGCCGGTTGCAATGTACAGCTATACAAACAGCTTATATCCGCAGTGGGGAGCCGGTAAAGTTCTGGTGCCTATTTCAAGTTATTTGAGATTCGGCTACCCGGATCAAACGGTTAATTTTACACAGGTACCTCTTGATAACTTTGCAACTGTCGATCCGACTTACAGCGCATTTCAAAATCATTCATTTGATCAAATAGTGCAAGTAACCGATTCGACGATACTTGGAATAAACGTAAGCAGAATGCTGATGGCATGGTCTCAGAATTTTAATGATAATTATGTAATTGCCGACTTAATGTTTACTAACGCAAGCCAGGATACATTAGACAGTGTTTACGTTAATATTAATGTCTCCAAGGATAATCTTGAATACTCGAACGGACACAATCCGGCGCCTGGTACAAGCGATAACTTTAAACTTGGCAGTAACGACTGGCAGCATTACTACGGCGGAAAGCCTGGAGATTCCTTAAGAGTTTTTTATGAATACAGCGCGGATGATCCGCAGAAGCCCGGAGATAATATGGGTTCGCCTGCTATTACACAGGATGGAAGACTGCTTGATCCGGATATGACTTACATGGCAATTCTCCACGCATCAAAAGAG
>JAJYIL010000260.1 GCA_021790055.1 Bacteroidota bacterium | reverse complement strand
GTTTTTGAGCTGATCCCTCCGGCTGTTGATACCGACCTGGATAAAGGCGCAAGAAGAGCCAGAGGTCAAACTGATTTTGGAATTAAACCGGAAGTTGTTGCGGAAGAGACAATTAAAGCGATGAAGAACGATGAGTACGAAATCGTAGTCGGTATGGCTAAAAATATAATGAATAATTCCCGTGCTGACTTTGAAAACACATTTAAGTTTATGAACAGCAGGCATCCTTGAAAAGACTAAAGCTTCGTAATCCCACGGAATGATGGAGCAATGGAATTATTTGATTTACTCCATTACTCCATTACTCCAACATTCCTATACTCCAATATTCCGTTACTCCTCTAATTGGAATCCTCCAGCTAAAATTATTTTAGACAGGTATGTCTACTTCAAAATTTTACAGGTAAAACGGTTGAGCAGTTTTCTTCTCGAAATAAGTTAAAATACCCACTGAATTTTTAACCTTCGGTAGGCTTATATAATTATAAAGCATGTTTCTTTAAAAAATAAATGTGTTTTGATAAAATTATAATTAAATTAAAACATCTATTTATAGAATTTTACGGGGCGCTTATTGAGTTCTGCAAAAATACGATTGTACAATAGTTTGCTGCTTAGTTATGACTCCTGAGGAAGAAGCCAGGCAGAACATAGATAAACAGCTTATCCAATCAGGCTGGATAGTTCAGGAATATAAAAACATTAATCTTTCTGCCGGTTTAGGTACAGCTGTATGCGAGTATCCAACCGAATCAGGACCTGCCGATTATATTCTCTTCATAGATAGAAAACCGGTTGGAGTAATTGAAGCGAAAAAAGCGGGGCACACTTTAAGCCAGGTTCATGATCAAACAACAAGATATGCTGCCGACAAGCTGAAATTTATAAAGTGTAGAAATTTCAATAATGAAATCCTTCCTTTCCAGTATGAATCCACAGGTGCTGAAACTTTTTTTACCGATGCTCGCGATCCTTTACCAAGGCAAAGAGAAATATTTAGCTTTCATAAACCGGCAACACTTGATGATTGGATCAAGCAGGATGGAACTCTCCGCTCAAGATTAAAGAATTATCCTAAGTTGATTGAAGACGGTTTGCGGAAATGCCAGGTAAAAGCAATAGTAAACCTTGAAAAATCTTTTGGCGATAACAGACCGAGAGCTTTAATCCAGATGGCAACAGGCGCCGGGAAAACTTACACCGCAATTACTGCCGTTTACCGCTTGCTGAAATTTGCCGGTGCGAAGAGAATTTTATTTTTAGTTGACACAAGAAATCTCGGCAAGCAGGCAGAGCAGGAATTCCAGGCATTCAAGCCTAACGATGATAAAAGATTGTTTACAGAACTTTATAATGTCCAAAGGCTGCAATCTAATTTTATTGATACTTCGGCGCAGGTTTGCATTAGTACAATTCAAAGGATGTATTCAATCCTTAAAGGCAAAGAGCTTGATGAATCTTTTGAAGATGAGCCGCTTTTTCAATCATCGCTAAAGATGACATCTGTTGGAAAGATGTCATCTTTAATTCAGGATGTTACCTACACACCAAACGTTCCTATTGAGACTTTTGATTTCATAATAATCGACGAATGCCACCGCTCAATTTATAATTTATGGAAGCAGGTGCTTGATTACTTTGATGCTTTTATGATAGGGCTTACCGCAACTCCGGATAAAAGAACTTTCGCATTCTTCAACGAGAATATTGTAAGCGAATACACTTTAACAAAGTCGATTGAAGATAAAGTGAACGTAGGCTATGATGTTTACACTATCGAGACCGAGATAACGCAGAACGGTGCCGTAATAAAAGCAAAGCAGTATGTTGACTTGCGTAATAGAATGACTCGCAAAAAAGAATGGCGGCTGCTTGAAGATGAAATTGAGTACGAGCCGAACCAGCTTGATAAGGATATTGTAAATCCTAGCACCATAAGAAATATTATTCGTGAATATAAGCGGGTGCTTAAAGAAGAGTTTTTCCCCGAACGCGGCGCTGAGTATGAAGTGCCGAAGACTTTGATCTTTGCAAAGACCGACAGTCATGCTGAAGATATTGTCCACATTGTCCGCGAAGAGTTCGGCGAGGACAATGAGTTCTGCAAGAAGATAACATACAACGTTAAGAACGAAGACCCGGAATCAATACTTCAGCAATACAGGGCAAGCTACAACCCGCGTATTGCAGTAACGGTAGATATGATTGCAACCGGCACGGATGTAAAGCCTATTGAAGTATTAATATTTATGCGGGATGTCCGCTCGCGTAATTATTTCCAGCAGATGATAGGAAGAGGAACACGGTCATTGTCTAAAGAAAAGCTGCTGGATGTTACACCAAGCGCAAAGCTTAACAAAGAAAGATTCTACATAGTTGATGCTGTTGGAGTTTTTAAGTCTGTTAAGGTTGATTACCCGGTTGTCGATAAAAAGCCTACCATACCGTTAAAAGATTTGATGAAGATGGCGGTGCTTCAGCCAGATGAAGAAACTCTCACTTCGCTTTCTGCGAGGCTAACGAGAATAGATAAACAAATATCCGATGCGGACAGAGAAAAGTTTAAAGGGATTACCGGCGGGAAAAGCATTACTGATGTCGCTGTTGAATTAGCCAATGTTTATGATCCGGATGTTATCGATCAGGAAGTAAGAAAAAAATTTAATCTGCCGGAAGAAGCCGAACCAACACAAGATCAAATTCATGCAATCATGCAGCCATGCATTCATGCGGCTATTAAGCCTTTCGATGATCCAAAGCTGAGAGAGTTTGTTGAGACTGTGCGGCAGAAGATTTACCAGGTAATTGATACGGTTAATATTGACAGTGTAATCCATTCCGGTTTTAATAGCCAGTCGAAAGAGAATGCCGAAAAGATAATAAATGATTTCAGAAAATTTATTGAAGAGAATAAAGACGAGATCATCGCCCTCAAAATATTTTATAATTTGAAATCTCGTAGAAACATGATTCATCATGTTCCCGGAGGTGATGTCCCCGATTATAAAATGGTAAAGGAATTGCGCGATGCGTTATCCGATTCCTCATATCATTTATCGGTTGAACAAATATGGAATGCCTACGAAAGGATTGATCCGAAACGTGTAAAGCACAGAACAGCAATAGGCATGTTAACAGATATTATTTCACTCATTAGGTTTGAGCTGGGAATTGATACGCTGCTTGAACCGTACAGTGAGATTGTAAACCGCAATTTTAAAGAGTGGGTATTTAAAAGGAATGCAGGGCATGTACAGTTTACCGATGAACAGATGCAATGGCTAAGAATGATTAAAGACCACATAATCTCTTCCGTAAGAATCGACAAAGATGATTTTGAAAGAACACCGTTTGACGGTGAAGGCGGATTGGGAAAGATGTTTAATCTGTTCGGGGCGGAATATGAAGGATTGCTAGAGGAGTTAAATAAGGAGTTGGCGAAATAATTTGAAGAAAAATTTTGATCCTATTATTCCAACTGATGATGATGGCTTACCAATTCCAGAAGTCGGTATTTGGTCTCTTGAGAAATATCAACTTCTAGGCGGATATTGTGATATCTTTACAAAGGGAATGAGAAAGAAATGGAAAAACTTGATTTATTTAGATTTATTTGCTGGTGCAGGATATTCAAAAATTAGG
This sequence comes from Bacteroidota bacterium, assembly GCA_021790055.1. Classification (GTDB taxonomy): domain Bacteria; phylum Bacteroidota; class Ignavibacteria; order Ignavibacteriales; family Ignavibacteriaceae; genus FEN-1297. The sequence goes on along the minus strand of JAJYIL010000260.1, from coordinate 1,651 downwards.
GAGAACGGAAATATTGTAAAATCATCACCATTAATTTCTTTATCAGTCCCAATAAAATTTGACAAATATATCTTTTGCGAAGAGAATTCTAGTTTAGTGCATGCATTAGAACATAGAGTTAAAAAATTATTTGATGGAATATCGGTTGATATTTTAGAAGGTGATATTAATACTATTATAAATGAAGTTAAAAATTGTATCCCTAAATATTCGAAAGATAATACTGTATTAACCTTTTGTTTTTTAGACCCATTTCAGTTAAACCTAAATTTTTCTACGGTTCAAACTTTAGCAAATGATTTAGTTGATTTTTTAATTCTTCAAGCTCTGCATATGGATGCGAATAGAAATTTCAAAAATTATCTATGTGAAAATAATGACAAGATAAGTAATTACTTAGGTAAAACTGATTGGAGAACAGATTGGGAAAAATCTAAATTATTACCTAAAGATTTTGTTAAGTTTTTAGCCGACCAATATGATTCGCAAATGTTAAGATTAGGCTATCAACAAGCTCTTAGACATCCAATTAGGCTACCTGATAAAAATGTTCCACTTTATTACCTTACTTTTTACTCTAAACATAAACAAGGTCTTGACTATTTTAATAAAGTAGACGATTATTCAATACCTCAAATGAAATTAGGTTTATAATCATGGCACAAACAAAGATCGAATGGACTGAACTAACCTGGAATCCAACAACCGGATGTAACAAAGTTTCTCAAGGCTGCAAGTTTTGTTACGCCGAAGTCATGGCAAAACGATTGCAAGCCATGGGACAGGCTAAATATACCAATGGATTTAAACTGACATTGCACGAAGATACCTTAAGAATTCCATACACATGGAAAACACCCAAGATAGTATTTGTTAATTCAATGAGCGATCTTTTCCATGAGAGAATTCCATTGGAATTTATAAAACGTGTTTTTAATGTAATGAATGATAATCCACAGCATGTATTCCAGGTTTTAACAAAACGTGCCGATGTTCTAATAAAATATCATAAACAATTAAAATGGACTCATAATATATGGATGGGCGTATCAGTTGAAAATGAAGACGAGTTATGGAGAGTAGATTATTTAAGAAAAACTAAAGCGAAGACAAAATTTCTTTCGTGTGAACCATTACTTGGTCCTTTGACTAAATTAAATTTAAGAAAAATTAATTGGGTAATAGTCGGTGGAGAAAGCGGAAGAAAACCAAGACCAATGAATCCTGAATGGGTATATGAAATTTATGATAAGTGAGAAAAAGCAGACGTTAAATTTTTCTTTAAACAATGGGGAGGCACAAACAAGAAGAAAACTGGAAGATTATTAAACGGAAAAACATATGATGAAATGCCTGAAGTTGAGGTAGTATTTTAATGCCCGTTAATCTTCCTTCCAACTGGTCTTTGGTTAAACTTGGTGATGTTGGCAAAATAATTGGTGGCGGCACTCCTTCTACTAAAGTGAAAGAATATTTTGATGGGAATATTGCATGGATTACTCCTGCCGATTTAACAGGTTATAAAAATAAATTTATCACAATTGGAAGAAGAAACATAACGGCAGAAGGTCTTAATAATTCTTCCGCTCGAATAATTCCGAAAGGAAGCATTTTATTTTCTTCTAGAGCTCCAATTTTTTACGTTGTTTTT
>JAJYIL010000259.1 GCA_021790055.1 Bacteroidota bacterium | reverse complement strand
GTTTAATTCACTTAAGAAAATAGGAATAGATTAGATGATTTTTCAAGACGGATTTTTTAGATATAGTGGTATAAGGTATACGGGCTTCGCTTTTCCGGCACTTCCAACCTTATACCGCATACCCTATACCATTATACCTTTATATACAGGCATTTTATCTGAGAGGTTTTCATGTTAATAATAATGAAGCTCGAATCTCCGAGAAAAGATATCGAGAGTGTGAAGAATAAGATAGCAGAAAAGAACTGTATACCTCATGAAATTCCAGGCGCTTCGAAACTCGGGATTGGAATTACCGGACCAACAAATCTACTTATTGAAGAGGATTTTTCTTCAATGGATTCGGTTGAAGAGGTCATTCGAGTAACTAAGCCTTACAAACTTGTCAGCAGAGAGATGAAGCCTGATAGCACGGTAATTAATTTAAATGAAATAAAAATCGGCGGAGATGAATTGACTATCATTGCCGGTCCGTGCTCTGTTGAAAGCAGGCAGCAGCTTTTTGATATTGCCGGTGTGCTTAAAGAGATGGGGATAAAGCTTCTACGCGCAGGAGCATACAAACCTCGCTCAAGTCCTTATTCATTTCAAGGATTGAAGGAAAAAGGAGTAGAATATCTTCTCGACGTAAAAAAAGAACTCGGAATGATGATTGTAACCGAAGCTAAGGATACAAAGTCTCTTCCGCTAATAGCTGCGGCTGCCGATGTTATCCAGATAGGCGCACGCAATATGCAGAACTTTTCTTTGCTTGAAGAGGTAGGACAGCTTTCAAATGCTGTCCTTCTTAAGCGTGGCTTGGCGGCAACTATCGAAGACTTGCTGATGAGCGCAGAATATATCTTGTCTCAAGGTAACTTCAACGTCGTTCTTTGCGAGCGCGGGATAAGAACTTTTGAAACGATGACAAGAAATACTCTTGACTTAAACGCCATTCCGATGATTAAAAAGAATTCTCATCTTCCGATTATCGTCGATCCATCGCACGGCATCGGTATTTGGGATAAAGTGCCGTCCATGGCTTTAGCTGCTATTGCTTGCGGCGCAGACGGCTTAATGATTGAGGTGCACAATCATCCGGATAAAGCTTTGTCGGACGGCTTTCAATCTTTAACTCCAAAGAACTTAAAAAAACTTTTAGATAAAATCGAACAGTTGGCTTCAATTGTCGATAGAAAGATAAACTACTATGCAACAGTTAAATGAATATAAATTCCCGGACATCGATGGACGCTTTGGCAAATACGGCGGGAAGTATGTGCCCGAGACTCTTATTACTCCGCTTCGCGAACTTGAAGATATTTATTTAAGCTTGAAGAACGACAAAGAATTTACAAAGGAACTTTTAAAACTAAACAAAGAATATTCCGGTAGACCGACTCCGCTTACATTTGCAGACAGCTTAACTAATCATTACGGTAAGGGTAAAATCTATTTAAAGCGCGAAGACCTCTGCCATACCGGAGCTCATAAAATAAATAACGCGTTGGGACAAATCCTTCTTGCAAAAAGATTAGGCAAAAAAAGAATAATTGCAGAGACAGGCGCAGGACAGCACGGAGTTGCTACTGCAACCGTATGTGCCAAGTTCGGAATGAAATGCTTCATCTATATGGGCGAGGTTGACATTGCAAGGCAAAGCTTAAACGTCTTTAGGATGAAGCTGCTCGGAGCCGAAGTTATTCCGGTTAAATCGGGCAGTAGAACTTTGAAAGATGCAACAAACGAAGCTATAAGAGACTGGGTAACAAACGTAAACGATACTCATTACATCATCGGCTCTGTTGTAGGTCCACATCCATACCCGATGATGGTTAGAGATTTCCAATCAGTAATCGGCAAGGAAACGAAAGAACAGATCTTAGAAGCTGAGCAGAGACTGCCGGATTATATTGTTGCATGCGTCGGAGGCGGAAGTAATGCAATTGGAATATTTCATCCTTTCATCAATTCCGGAGTGAAACTTATCGGAGTTGAAGCTGCAGGCTTCGGGCTCGATACAAACAAACACTGCGCTACATTAACTCTTGGCCGCGAAGGAATCTTCCAGGGAATGAAAACTTATCTTTTGCAAAATGAAGACGGACAGGTTTCGGAAGTGCATTCAATCTCTGCCGGACTCGATTATCCCGGCGTTGGACCTGAACACAGTTTCTTAAAAGATGAAGTTAAGGCTGATTATTTTTCTGTTACTGACGACGAAGCAATTAAGGCAACACAGCTTCTATCCAGGACAGAAGGCATAATTCCGGCTTTGGAATCGGCGCATGCAATTGCTTACCTTGACTATTTAATGCCGAAGACGGAAAAAGAAGATATAGTCGTCGTCAACGTAAGTGGAAGAGGAGACAAGGACCTTGATACAATCAAAAACAAATTAGGATACTCGTTAGAATGAAATCAATTTCAAATTATATTGAAGAAAAAAATTATAAAGGCGAAAAGATTCTATCGGTTTTCCTTACTTCGGGATTTCCGAATAGAAATAATTTTTCGCAGCTTGCGTTAAAAGTCCTTAATGCCGGTGCTGATATGCTTGAAATCGGCTTCCCTTTCAGCGACCCGTTGGCAGATGGTCCAATCATCCAGCACTCATCTCAAGCTGCTTTGGATAACGGCATCAATCTGAAATCTACTTTCAATTATCTAAAAGAAATTAGAAAAGAAACGAACAAGCCACTAATATTGATGGGTTATGCGAACCCGGTTTTAAGTCACGGAATTAAGCGCTTCGCTGATGATGCGAAATTATGCGGTGCGAACGGAGTTATAATTCCGGATGTACCTATTGAAGAGTATGAAAATTTCTTCGACGAATCTTTCGAAGGTCTTGATACAATTCTTCTGATTACTCCGACAACACCTAATGAGCGAATAAACTTAATAGACAAAAAAAGCAGCGGCTTTGTTTACTGCGTTTCAATAAGCGGAACAACCGGAGTTCATCATCAGGATAAATCCGCAAGCATTGATTTCATTAAGCGGACCAGGAAAGCAGTTATGAAAAATAAAACTCTTGTCGGTTTCGGCATCTCCAGCCCAGAAGATGCAAGGCTGTTTGCGCCTTATTGCGATGGTGTAATTGTCGGAAGCGCTGTTATCAAATCTCTAATAAATGAAGATTCAAATTTCGGCAATACTTTATCATTGGTTTCTAATATAAAGGATGCATTAAAAGAAGTCATTAAATAGTCCTTCAGTAGTCATTCGCTTCACTGTAATTCATTGTTATTTTAGCACAAACATTATTCTGCGCATAATTTGGAATTTTTTCATCATTTATGTTGCACATTTGGAAGTCTGCGCTCCGAAAATCGTTCCTCAAAAGGTAACAACCTGAAGCTAAATTAAAGGTGCTAAAACACAGCCTTGCGGATGCGGTATTGCTTTCGGGAATAATTAAGTGTATGTTTGGCTTGAAAAAAGAATTAAATACAAGACAAGAAATTAAACATCCTTTCTGTTATCTGGTAATTTTCAGCAAGATTTGTTTTCATTCTTAAACAACATCCGTTAATTCTTTTTAAATCATTACAGAACCAACATAAGGAAAAATATAATGAACGTTTTTGTAGGTAATTTGTCTCGTGACGTGTCCGATGACGAATTAAAAGAACTCTTTGCCAATTATGGGCATGTAAGGAGTGTAAAAATAATCAGAGATATGTTTAGCCAGGAATCTAAAGGATTCGGCTTTGTAGACATGCCGGGAGTTGCAGAAGCTCAGAAAGCGATTAACGAGCTCAACACCAAGGATTTGAAGGGCAAGAAAATATCTGTTAGCGAAGCCAGACCGCGTAACGATAGACGCAGCGGCGGCAATCAACGCACTAATACCAGAAGCAGCAGCAGCGGCGGCGGCGGTAATAGACGCTGGTAAATACCGGGTGTTAGGTATATGTTATGAAGATATAAGGGGGAAAGATTAAGTTTTATACAGGGCTGATTTTTACACCCTTATACCTTTATACCATTACGTTTTAACTTTAACAATCATTTCAATCTCAACTGGAGCATTTAAAGGAAGTTCGCTGACGCCGACTGCACTACGGACGTGCATGCCTTTATCGCCGAATATTTTTCCAAGTAGTTCTGAAGCACCGTTTGCTACTTTTGGCTGATCTGTAAAATAATCCGCACTATTTACGAATGCTGTTAGCTTCACTATTTGTTCGATTTTGTCTAGGCTGCCGCAAACGCTTTTAACAACGCTCAAGCAGTTCATTGCACATATCTCAGCAGCCTTAGCTCCTTCTTCAAGGCTTAATTCTGAACCGACTTTGCCTTTGTATTTCAAAACTCCGCTTACACTAGGAAGCTGACCGGCAGTAAAAATAAGGTCGTAAACCTTAAGAGCCGGGATATAAGCAGCTAATGGCTTTGGCGTCTCTGGTATTTCATAACCTAATTCTTTTATCTTATCTTCTATCATATAAACTCCGTTTTTTAAAGTTATAAGTATTAATTTTACAGCTAAAAATTATAAGGAACCGGCTAAATGACTGACAGTAAATTTAATGAATTTGTAGAGATAGTAAAACGCCTAAGAGTAGAATGCCCGTGGGACAAAGTACAAACAAACGATTCAATAAAAGCAGCAACGCTTGAAGAAGCTTATGAGGTAGTTGATGCAATTGATGAAAAGAATTTTGATGAATTAAAGAAAGAACTCGGCGACCTTCTGCTTCACGTCGTCTTTCATTCTATAATAGCTGAAGGAGAGAATAAGTTTAATATTGATGAGGTAATTGAATCTATAAAAGAAAAATTAATCAGAAGACATCCTCATGTTTTCGGCAATGTTGAAGTAAACGATGCTGAAGACGTAAAAAGAAATTGGGAGGCAATTAAGTTAAATGAGGGAAGAGAATCGGTGCTTGATGGTGTACCTGAATTGATGCCTGCGCTGCACAAGGCATACAGGCTGCAAGAGAAGGCTTCCAAGGTTGGCTTCGATTGGAAAAAGAAAGAGGATGTTTGGAAGAAAGTTATTGAGGAAATTGAGGAAATGCATAAATCGGAAAGGGAAGAAACGAAAGAAGATCTTGAGAATGAAGTCGGTGACGTATTTTTTGCAATGACGAACTATGTAAGGTTCCTTGGAATAAACCCGGAGAATGCATTGAGGTTGACTAACAATAAATTCGTCAAGAGATTTCAATACATTGAAAAAAAGATAAAAGAAAGCGGCAGGCAAATACATCAATCCGACCTGGAGGAAATGGATAAATACTGGGAGGAAAGTAAAAGGAATTTATAATTAACAATGAACAATTAACAATTTCAAAAGTCTTCT
>JAJYIL010000258.1 GCA_021790055.1 Bacteroidota bacterium | reverse complement strand
TTTGTCTAAAACAACCAAATCAGGAATTTCTTTATCCTTCATCATTAAAGATGCTTCAATGATTGTTTTATCTCCTGAAATCGTTGCATAATCATCTTCGATAATTAAATTCTTGACATAAAATGTGGTTTTGGATTAATAAGCGAAGTGAAAGCACATTTAAGATTATTTAGTAAGCAACAACAAGCTGTACTTCAAAAGTTGCTTGATCGACCGCCTTCGGATACAAGCTTTGTTACACCTAACGGATTTTTTAGGGTTCACTTTACAAAATCAGAATTTCCGAATTATATTCCACCACAAATAAGAGATACACTTGAATCGGTTTATGTCCAAAAGTATGAAGAAATATATTTGGATTCGCTTTCTATAGCATTGGATTCCGCTTATAATTTTGAAGTAAACTATCTGGGCTATCCACCACCCCCGTCGGATAATGGCGCAGGTGGAGATAATAAATATGATATATATATTTCTTATTTGGGCAATGAGTATGGAGAAACAGATCCGGATTCATTAATCCCCGGGACAAATCAACGATACACCTCTTATATGATGATTAATAATGACTATACAGGTTTTCCTACTCAAGGAATCGATGCTGCGCGTGTTACTGTTGCTCACGAATTTCATCACAGCATTCAAGCCGGAGACTATATTTTCCGTTATGATAGCGACGCTTTCTTTTACGAGCTTACCTCCACTTCAATGGAACATTTTGTTTATCCATCAATAAAAGATTACTATCAATATTTACCAAGCTATTTCAACAATACAGAAAACAGCCTCTCCAATAATGGAGGTAACCAGGAATATGCATTAGCCATATGGAATATTTTTCAAAAGGACCGCTTTGGATATGGAATAATTAAAAGTGAGTGGGAGCTTATGCCCCAAATGCGAGCTATGAACGCCATAAATACAGGCATTCAAAATTATGGCTCATCTTTTGGCGGTGAACTTAACAAATTCGGTATTTGGATGTATTTCACTAATTATAGAGCAATTCCAGGAGAATATTTCAAGGATGCATCCGGATATCCGCTTGTAAGGCCGATAGCTACGCTAGATTATTCCGCAACATCATTTCCACTGAAATTGAGCACAAGTCCATCATCTAACAGTTTTATAACAATTGTAAACCGTACAAATGTGGACACGATTGTAACAATTGTCACCAATTCGGATGTTCAAAATGCGATTGATAGTATTTCAGCGGTTTATCCATTTCAGTTTGGACTTTACAGCCAACCGGTTGACGGATCAATTAAGTTAACAAATAATTACTATTCAACTTTTTCTGCAGATAAAAATTCGTTCTGGCTTACTGCAGAAATACTCAACGGAGATACAATTCAAGAGGGGCAATCCTTAGCAGCACCTGTAAATTTTGCTTTTCCCTCTCCATTTAATTATAACAAAAACAGCTCTATCTATATACCGGTTACCCCAGATCAAACTGTCGAAGTGAATCTCTATGTCTATTCTGTATCAATGAATTTAGTATATTCTACAAATCAAGCGATAATCAATTATTACGGTCAGAAAGTAGTAAGGTGGAATGGTAGAAAAGCTGATAATGAAAAACTTCCATCCGTAGTTTATTTATATGTAACAAAATGTGGCAATAACATTTCCAAAGGGAAGTTGGTGATATTTAATGAATAATTATTTTCTTCATGTAAAAAACATCTCAAAATTTTTTGGTCGAAGGCTTATCTTCAAAGACATGACTTTTGAAATTAATAACAACGGCATTATTGGCATTTCCGGCGACAATGGTTCTGGAAAGTCAACTCTTGTTAAAATCATTGCAGGAATCACTTCCCCCTCTTCTGGGGAAATTGTACATCAAGACCGGGGAAAGGAAATTATTCCCGAAAAACTTCATAATTATATCGGTTTTGTCTCTCCTTATTTGGTTTTGTATGAAGAATTTTCAGCTTACGAAAATCTTTCGTTTTTCTCAAATATTAGAGGTATTAAACTAAATATAGAACGAGCAGATTTTCTTCTTGAAAAATTGCTTCTGTTTAAGCGCAAAGATGACCTTGTGAAAACGTATTCATCAGGAATGAAACAGAGACTTAAATTCATTTTTGCTTTAATTCACAATCCAAGTCTGATAATTTTGGATGAACCAACTTCAAATCTTGATTCAAGCGGCAAAGACACGGTATACCAACTTGTAGAGAATGAAAGTAAATCAAATATTATAATTATTGCCTCAAACGAACAATCTGATTTGAATTTATGTCAAAGGGAAATCAAATTACAGGATTTTAAACTGTCGTGAGCGGCATAATAATTGTTCTATTATAAGTGAAATTGAAAAATTCAGTATCTTTTTGACTTAATAGTCAACTTTTGGCAATTAAAATTTCTCTAGTGTTGGAACAGAAATAAAATAAGTCGATTTTAGCAAAATTACTGATAAGAAAAATATAATTCTTCTTTTCAAAATTGAGAATTAAATGAACGCTAAAGCTTACGCTTTATATTTGAAGGATTTTCGTTCGGAAATTAGAACCCGGTACGCGGTAAATTCACTTGCAATGTTTGTGATTGTAGCAACTAGTGTTATATTATTTTCTATTGGGAACGAAACCATCACTCAGAGCTTGACCGCCGGATTATTCTGGGTTGTGATTTTTTTTTCTGCAATGTCGGGACTTTCGAGAGCTTTTGTTTCAGAAGAAGAAAGAGGAACAAGTTTAACTTTGCAGTTAATTGCCGCTCCGTCTACCATTTTTTCCGGTAAGTTGTTATTTAATATTGTCTTAGTTTTTTGCATGAACATCGTAATAACGCTTCTATATTCAGCACTTTTTGATGGTTTTGTGATAAAAAATTTAGCGTTGTTTATTGCGGCATTCTTTTTCGGAAATGCCGGGCTTGCAATTGCTTCAACAATAATTGCAGCAATAATATCCAAAGCAGGTGCAAAGGGCACACTTTATCCAGTTCTATCATTTCCGATTTTATTACCTTTAATATTAACATCGGTACAATTAACTTTGATGTCTTTTGAAGGAGCAAGTTTTATCGAGGCAAAATTTGAGCTGGCTATAATTATTTGTTATGATGTCATAATGCTCACAGCATCTTATTTGCTTTTCGACTTTGTTTGGAAAGATTAGTAAATTTTACGAATTTTTAGGATAAAATATATGGCTTGGAAAATATTTTTATTTCTTTTGCTTGCATTCGTTTCAGTTGCAGGCATTGCATTCCCAATCGTTCCGGTGCCGACGAAATGGTATGAGTTTCCTTTTATTCCAGGGCTTAAGGAAAATGCCAAAATTATCTTTTTCCATGTGCCTACGGCTTGGCTTTCAGTTGTGGCTTTTTTTATGTCGACTATATACAGTTTCAAATATCTAAGAAAGAAAAATTTAGATGACGATGCAAAATCTTACGCTGCTGCTCAACTTGGAATTATCTTTTGTATTCTTGCTACAATAACCGGTGCAGTGTGGGCAAAATTTGCTTGGGGTTCATTTTGGAGCTGGGATCCACGTCAAACTAGTATTTTTGCTTTACTTTTAATTTACGGCGCTTGGTTTGCCCTTCGATCTTCAATTGAATCAGAAGAAAAACGGGCTACTCTTTCTTCTGTATATGCTATTATAGCTTTTCTAACCGTTCCGTTCTTTGTTTTTATTATGCCAAGAATTATGAAAGGATTGCACCCCGGTTCTGCCGATGATACTAATTCCGGTCCGGTTATCGATTTTAAGATGAATGCAAATATGGAGCTAATTTTCTTCCTTTCGCTAATCGGTTTTACAATTTTATATTTCTGGATGTGGAATATCGGCTATAAATCAATAATCTATAGAGATAAAATTAACAAACAATATAGAGGTTAACTTGCAAGGATTATATCAGTTTTTAAATGAAAATGCGATCTATATCGTGATGATAATCGTCCTTATCGTTTGGGCGGGAATCTTCTTCTATTTGCTAAACTTAGATAAACGAATGAAAAATATTGAAAAGGAAATCAACGGAGATAAAAAATGAAAAAGAAATATCTATTTGGTGGATTTATTATCGTAGTGTTCTTAGGCTTAACGGCTTATCTTTTTACTCAAAGTAATATTAAATACGAAAGTAACCTTTCGGTAGTTATGGCAAAAGACAAAACTGTCAAAGCCACCGGCAAATGGGTAAAAGATAAAAACTATGTTATAAATACTGCCGACAGAACTTTCTCTTTTTACATGATGGACAACCATGGTAATGAAATGAAAGTAATATACAATGGCACTATCCCTAATAATTTTGAAACAGCCCAATCTGTTGTTGTTACGGGTAAGTATTATGATAACTGCTTTCATGCTACCAGCATTTTAACCAAATGCCCAAGCAAATATGAAGGGCAAAACGTGCAAGCCGTTAAAACATCGACTTTGTAAAAAAATATTTTACAAATGTATTTGTGTAACTTGTCTTACACAATTTATGGAATAGTTGAAAAATGTCAGAACTACATTCTTCCAAAAGAGTGATTAAGCTACAAAACTTTCTTACTCCAATATTCCAATTTATTAGAAATAACGTATTTGTATAATTAAATTATAGATTGTATGAGGATTAAATGATAGGAAGTCTGATCTTAACTTTAGCTCTTGCAAGCAGCATTGTTTCGATGGTAATGTATTATCTAAGCTACCGTGGTTATAATAATGCATTAAACTTTGGAAGAATTGCTTATCACGTAATGGCTATGCTGGTAATCGTCGCTTCTGCATTGCTCGAATATCTTTTAATAACTCATAACTATAGTTTTAAATATGTTTATGAGTATAGCAGTAACGAACTAAAAAGAGGAATCTTAATGGCTTCGTTTTGGGGCGGTCAAGAAGGAAGCTTTATGCTATGGCTGTTTCTAACAACGATTGTCGGCTTGGTCTTACAAAATTACTCATCAAAACGAGGCGATCTTGAACCTCGTGTTATGGCGGTATTTTCACTTGCAACTTCTTTTATCCTTTTAATGGTTTCGCCTCTTTTCAAAAATCCATTTGTTAGTATCTGGGCAGAACCTATTTTTATTTCAGTAAAAAGCATCAACCAATCGATGCTAAATCTCCCTATACTTCAGAATTTTATTTTTAGCGACGGATCGTCAGGACAAAATTTTGTTAAAATGAATTCAAGTCTTTATGCATTGCTTACTCAAAGCGGTATATCTTTAAAACAATTTATTATTGACGGTAAAGGTCTTAATCCTCAGTTAACAAACTTTTGGATGCAAGTCCATCCCCCTATTTTATTCACCGGCTTTGCAATG
>JAJYIL010000257.1 GCA_021790055.1 Bacteroidota bacterium | reverse complement strand
GTAAATCTCGGCATTTTTAAGAAGAGATTTTGTTGGAATGCAGCCCCAATTTAGGCAAATTCCGCCAAGCTTGTCTTTATCGATAACTACAGTTTTAAATCCTAATTGAGCCGCTCTAATGGCAGCTACATATCCTCCGGGACCGCCCCCGAGTACTGCTATTTCGTATTGATTTGTCATATAAGAAAGGAATCCATTGATTTTATATTAGTTAGCCAAATATAAAGAACCGTATATAAAAATGAAAATTATAGCCATTCCGTTTAATCACAATTATGACCCACCGGTCAAAGAAATGATTTGCCTGCAAAAAATAATTGTGCGCTGTTCATTAGTCACCTAAAATGAAAAACAATGTTCACTGTTTCTCTTATTCAATAATAAAAAGTGAAAAAAACAAACATTTATTTAGAATTATTTGTAGTTATAATTGGCAGATTATTTGATATTTATAAATATCAACTTTTTATGATTATCAAATTGAACGATACTGAAAACATAAATATACCTCTTTATCCGATTAGCAGTGCAGCCAAGATTTTAGATATTTCCGTCCACACTTTGCGGATGTATGAGAAAGAAGGCTTGATCATTCCTTTTAAGAAAGAATCAAACCACAGACTTTATTCCAAAGCTGATATTGATAGACTGAAGTGCATTCGACGAGCAATCAACGAAAGTAAAATCAGCATTGCCGGCATCAAATCAATATATGCTCTTATACCATGCTGGGAAATTTCTAAATGTAGTAAATCCGATAGAGAGACTTGCGAAGCTTTTAAATCTCATGCTAAGCCCTGCTGGATGTTCGAGCATCCAAATAATCCTTGCGGAGAAAAAGACTGCCGCCAATGCGACGTCTACAGTTTGTATTCCGAATGCGGTAAGATTAAAGGGTTGATAACAAGCTATGTAAAATAACAGATGATAAAACTCTTTTATCTTAAATATGAAAATTTTAATTGCGGCGTTTAGCCTATTAATTTTAACCTCGGTTGAACCGGCAGCAAAACCAAATTCTCCCTCAAACAGAGAAGAAAATCAAAATTGTTTTCGATGCCATTCAATGTCAACTCTTTCTTATAGAGATACAACAACCGGAATTATAAAAAGTCTGTCTGTATCTCCGGAAGAATTTTATAATTCAAATCATAAAGATCTTGAATGCATTGACTGCCACTCAAAAGATTTCCAAACATTTCCTCATAATGCAAAGCTGAAGAATGAAAATCTTTACTGCCTCGATTGTCATAAAGATGAGCCGAAGTTTAAACAATTTCATTTCGAATCTATTGAGAAAGAATTTAAGCAAAGCATTCATTATCAAAAGCTTGGAAATAAATTTACTTGCTTCGACTGCCATGACCCGCATAGTTTTGAAATACACGCGAGGATTAGCAAAGATATAAAGGGAACGATTCTTTATGATAATTCGATTTGCCTAAACTGTCATGAGAATAATTTCAAGATAAAATATTTGTCCGGGAAAATTCTTCCTTCCTTATACACGGCACATTCCTGGCTGCCGCATATTAATTTGCATTGGCAATCTGTTAGATGCATTGATTGTCATACTTCACCAAATACGCCGGGCGTAAGCCATGCAATTCTTCCAAAAGGAAAAGCAGTAAAAAACTGCGTTGAATGCCATTCTAAGAATTCATTGCTGCTGCAAACACTTTATAAGTTTGAATCGAAACGGTCGAGGAATAAAGAAGGATTTTTAAATGCTGTCATTTTAAATAATTCCTACGTCATCGGCGCAACGAGAAACTATTATCTCAATCTTTTAAGCTTTATAATATTTGGCTTAACACTAATCGCACTTTCTTTCCATGGATTTTTGAGAATAAAATCAAAGAAAAGGAAATTGAAATGAAGAACGAAAAACTTTACTTGTATCCTGTTTGGCTGCGAATCTGGCACTGGCTTAACGCATTGCTGTTTCTTTCTTTAATTTTTACAGGATTGAACCTTCAGTACTCAAAGGTAAATTCGCCGGTAATAGAATTTCATACGGCAATTCTAATCCACAACATTTCCGGGATAACTCTTACATTGAATTATTTATTCTTCTTCGTACTTAATATTGTTTCCGGGAATTACAAGTATTACCTTCCAAAGCTGAAGAGTTTTGGCAAGGATATGCTGCTTCAATTAAAATTTTATTTAAGTGGAATTTTTAAGAATCAAGAGCATCCGTTTGAGACTACATCAAGTCGGAAGTTCAATCCTCTTCAGCAGATTACTTATCTGAATATAATGTACGCGCTTTTCCCTCTTCTTTTGATAAGCGGATGGGCGCTGCTCTTCCCGGAATTTATAATTAACAGGCTTTTTCAAACTTCGGGGCTGCTGCTTACCGCAGTCTTTCATACATCAATCGGATTTTTATTATCGATCTTTATGATCGGACACATTTATTTAGCAACAACAGGAACAACCGTCCTAAGCAATTTTAAATCAATGCTTACCGGATGGCACGTCCATGAAAATCATTTAGTCAAATCTCAATTAACTGAAATTAAAATTCAGCAGGTGCAAAATGAAAATGAAAATTAACTTGAAGCCTTTCCTCAAAAAATGGTACGGAAAAATTACGGCAGTAATAGCCGGGCTTGCATTAATTCTTTTAATCGGAATGATGGCAATGCCGTCGTTTTTTGAATGGTACACAGGTGTTAAGAACGCTCCATTAACTTATGGCAGCAGTAAAAAACTTACAGACGAGCAGTTCGAAGAAACAGCAAAGAAGATTACTTACAACGAACGTCTTGAAAAAGCGGAGGAGATTACAAAAGGCGAAAATAACGACTTTACCCGCAGTGTAAAGATTCAAATGCTTATGAATACTCCTTCATTCTATCGAGATACAAAGTTCAAGCATATTGCATATTTCCGCAAAGCTGGCATAAGGCAATACAAAGGACCGGAAACCTGTCTTGAATGCCATAAGACAATGAAAGTTCATGAATCTGACGGCACAATAAAAAAAGTTAATACATTGAATGATGTAGTAAATTCTGTCCATTTTGAGTTCCAAAGAATGGCTCCCGGATTTTCAACTTACGGTTTTAACGGCAAGCGGGTAAATTCTAAAGGAAGACCTATTCCGGTTGGAAAAATTGATAGAGCTTGCGGTATCCCGGGAAGCTTTTCATGGACTGGCTGGGCAGTGCTTGTAAAAACTTACCCGAATGGAAAGGACAAACCGGCAGTAATGAGAAGCGAAGGGTGCGGACAGTGCCACATTGGCGGCAGCTATGATCCGGCAACTGAAAAGATGATGCCTGGTGGTGTAATTCCGGCAGAAACTAAGGAAGGAATTGACTGCTTAATTTGTCATTCTCAAAATTATGACATGAATTATAAATACGTAATAAAAGACAAAGTCGGTTACCGGTGGAACCAGGACAGAACAATGGAAGCGGCAATGTCTGTAACAATTCCGACTAATAAAAATTGTCTAAACTGCCATCAACATAATATGGGCGGAGATGTTTATCAATATAATGTCGCGGCAAAAAGTTTAGGATATAAGAATCAAAGGATATTGCATGGCGGTGCTAAACGCGGTAATCCATTTAGTTCGGAAGATGATGTACATGCGGCAGCAGGATTGCAGTGCCTTGATTGCCATGTTCCTGAAGGGCATAAAATTCCACGCGGTGTTAAAGGAACAGATTTAGTTGCTAACGATCTGCCTAATAGAAAGGTCGATTGCGAAAATTGCCATACTTCCGCGCCACATACAAAAAATAAATTAGAAGATGTTATTCTTAACGGACACGTAAACAGAATCGCTTGCGAAACATGCCATATAACAAGTCTTCAAAACAGCAGCGTCGTCTTAAGAGATTGGGTTCATCCTACATGGGATAAAGAAGACGGAATGTATGTTCCCACTGATATCTTACGTTCAGGCAAGCCAGACGTTGGAATCACTTATCTCTGGTTTAACGGTAACGGAACATTCCTGGCAAATGCACTGGGCAATAATCCAAATCACACGGATAAATACAATCCTTTAATGGATCAACTGGTAACAATAAATAATCCGCAAGCGCTGAAAGAAGTGAAGCAGAATATAATGAGCGATTTCGGAATGACATCGCAGCAGGCTGATGAATACATGAAATCATTTACAAATACTCTTTCACAATTAAGCCCGAGCATGATTGAAAAGAGAAAAGAAGTAATTAAAACATTTCTTGTAAAGTTGGAGAACATGGGACAAAGTAAAATTTATCCTTTCAAGCTTTTTAATGCTTATATGTATGAAGATATGTCGAATCAAGGTCCTTTCGGCGCAATGATTTTACCATTTGATTACCCGACTTATTATGAAACCGGAAATTCTCTTGCTGCAATGAAGAAAGCGATTGAAAATCCGATTGTAAAAAGAATGTACCAGTTGCCATTCAAAGAATATATGATGGATGACTTTATGCACTACTTTGGCGTAAGCACCTGGTCAGATGTTTACCCTATTGACAGCAAAGGGAACCTAAGAAATATCGAACCTCATTGGATGAGGCAGTTCGGTACGTTAATGATCAACCACGGAATAAAGAAGGACGGATTAAGCTGCGAAAGCTGCCATTCACCAAATGGAATACTGGATTTTGCAAAGCTCGGTTACTCACCGGAAAGAGTAAAAGATTTAACTCATCTTAAAGACCTGAAATACTTTACTAAATCAAAATTGTAATGCCTAATAATAAAGATGACATCCCGATTCAATCGGAATGTCATCTTTATTCCAGCTTCAACCTTCCAGTTCAATCCTAAACTAATCATGCCAGTCGTAGATTGTATTGTCCTTTAAGCCAAAAAATGTTTAAGTTCATAGCAAGATACATTATTATTTTTGCCGTGACCGTAAACTTTTTCCTTTTAAGGGAGAATTAAATAAATTTTTGCGTTCAATAGATATTTAAACAATATTTTCTTAATTGATAAGTTGAAACCTGGTTTATAAATCTGTTCTGATGCTGAAGAAATGAAATTTGTGTGGTCAAATATTTTTTTTCTCACTATGCTAATTGCACCTAAAACACCGGCGCAGCAAGTGATTGCTTTTAACAACCAGGGCTGGAACAATAACCAGAAACTGGATTCATGTCTTATATTAAACGGGTTTACCTTTACAAGCAGTGAAAATTTTTATACTAATTACGGATATAATTTCGATATAAATTCAGTAAGTCTTTATTACTTATTCCAAAACACGACTGCAGATAAAATTACTATCGCTACGCCTGACAATGAGCCGCTTAGCTTAATCAGTTTTGCTGCAT
>JAJYIL010000256.1 GCA_021790055.1 Bacteroidota bacterium | reverse complement strand
ATTCTATTCCTTTGTTCTTTAAATATTCTGTGGAAAGATTAATTGATTCTAATACAGTAAGCATTTTCAAAATAAAATATTTTAACTACAATTTTAAATTGAGGAAATTTTCCCGGAAATAAAATACCCGGAGTTACTTTTTAGTCGGAAAGAAAATAATACATCAATATTCCGAAGTTTATTTCCAGCGCGCCAAGCGTTATCCCGCTAATCAAATCGTTTGTCCTAGTCTCGTTAAGAAATGTTTGGTCGCCGGTATTTTTGTACTGGCTAAACCGGTCATCAGCTTTCAGCTTAAAATAAGCTGTTGCTGCACCAAGGACCACAATACTTCCAACAAGTATCTTGAAGACTTGTCCGGCAAAGAAATTCGTATGTTCAGGTTGAGATATAGCATTCAATTTTATTATGTCATCATTGTACTTAGAAGTAACTAAAAAAGATTTCGAAAGAAATCCCGGCTTCGTTAAAGTAAGCGAGTCATCACTTAAAGGAATAATTAGCGGAGTGAATCCTATAACCGAATCGCTTTTATAAACATAAGCGTCCTGAGGCTCGGTATTCAAATAAACCTGTTTTGAAAAATCGAAATTGATTGAAGTATCCTTTCCCGAGAATTGGTCGCTATGCGAGCAGCCGGTTATGGTTAAAGTGTCGGAAATTGTTTTTGCATCCCAAATTATTGGAGACTCCTTTGCTGATATTACATACTTCCCTTTCGTAAGTTTAATCTCAACGGTGCCTCTACCAATAAAATTACTATTTAGAAAAATGTTCAAGCTATCCGGAAAAGTTTTTATCTCAACTTTCGTCTTACAACCCTGCGCAAAAGCAATGCAGCTTTCCAAGGCAATCATTAATGATATAAATAAAATTCTACTTGATAATTTCATAAGCCTCGACTCTACCGTCATCATAACCGGTGAAAAGCGTATTCTCGAAAATCAAAGGTGAAAGCTTGACATGATTTGGAAATCCAAGCCTTTTCTCAATTTTGCCGGTAGCAGCATTAAGGAACAAAAGCTCACCCTTTAAATCCGGAACAAGCAGAAAATTATTTGTCAACAATGGAGTAGCGTTAATTACTCCACCGGCATCTGTCCTCCAGGTTTCTTTGCCGTCGTCTTTTCGAAGCGAGAATATTTGACCGCTAAGATTACAGACATAAATATATTTATCATTGTAAACCGGCGTAGAGATTATCCTTGTGCCGGTATCGAATTTCCATTTCAATTTTCCATCACTAAGATTTACCGCATAAATGCTGCCGTCGTAGCTTCCAAGAAAAGCCAGTGAATCTGAAATTGCAGCACATCCTAAAAATAAATGACCGATTTTCTTTTTGTAAATTATTTTCCCGTCTTTTGAATTTATGGCAACCGCCTCGCCTTTATCATTTCCGAAGAAGATTATCCCGTTACCCATCGCAGGCGAACAATGGATGGGAACGCTCGTTGCTGTTTCCCAAAGCTTGTCGCCATTCAAGCTGTAACAATATACGCCGCCTTCTTCGGAATTAAAAATAATTTTGTCGCCGGCTTTCAGAATTTCCGATAACACCTTGCCTTCAATATCTATTTTTAATTTTGTATCCCCGTTCAAGTAATCATAAATATAAAGCTGGGAATGTTCAGCATCATTTAACGCTACTGCAAAAATCAAAAGATGATTATCAACTACGGGAGAAGAGTAGACCGCTCCTTTATTTTTCAATCGACCCAACTCATTTCCGCTCTTCAAATCTAAGCAAGTTATCCAGCCGGATAAATCATTAACAAATACGTAAGAGCTGTAGACGGTAACAGATGAATTTGTTAAACCGCCGTTTACTTTTGCCTGCCACTTTTCTTTGAGTGAATCTCCAATAGTTTCGGGTAAATAAAAATCACGGTTTGGAGATTGTCCAAACATTTCAATAGTCTTGTCATCTTTTAACACTGGTACTTTTATAATTGAAGGTAGACAGCCTTCAAACATAAAAACAACCGGAAATACTATGAATAAAATCTTTTTCAAAAATCCCATCCGAAAAAGAATTGGTAAAATAGTCTCGGCTGCAAGTTGGAAAAATTATTTTCTATTCTTTTACCGATGTCATACCTTAATACAAGAACGCCAAATAAATTGAGCCTGATACCCACACCAATATCTCCTAAGTTCTCGGCGTACGTGTTGTCCCATGCACTTCCGGCATCAAAAAAAGCAGCGCCTCGAATAGCAGAAAATCCAAGACCAAGAAAAGGAAATTTAATGTCCAACTGATCAATTAACGGAAACCGGAACTCAGTAGAAGTAAGCCACATCTTTTGACCACGTATAGACCAGAGAGGCCAGCCGCGCAGGTCCCAGCTTCCACCCATAAAATATCTTCTCGGGTCTGTGCCCTGGTTATAAAAAACTGCGGCTCTAAATGCAAGCGCAGTCGTATACCCCAGCCGAAAGTATTGCCGGTAATCTCCAATGATAGAAAAATAATCTACATTGCTGTATTTTACATCGGTAGTATACCCTAACAAAAACCGGGCTCGTGTTCCGTCAATTGGACCGGTTGGTCCCCAGAGAGAATTATCAAAGACATAAGAAAGCGTATTGGAAACCAACAAGGACTTCTGTTGTAGTATCCCGTTGATATCCTGCTTATCCGAATTTATAATTGAAACATCAGCTTCGATGCGGGCGAAGACCGAAAGCGGATAATAAAGCAGGAAAAAACCGCCGAAGCTTCTCTCGAAGAAATATTCATCCGATTGCGTTATATCGTACCTATCGCCGCTGAAATGAAAGACTCCGTAGCCGTAGTTTGCCCTTTGCCCAAGGTTGATTCTTTCCAATTCGACGTTGAAGCTTTTCAAAATATCCGATTGAACCTGGGCGGTATTATAAATTAAGAAATAATAATTATCGTTGCCGAGCAAATCGCTTAAAGAAAAGACCGCACCGCCCTGCGTGCCGAACACCGGATCTGTTGTAACTTCGCTTTGTGCGTAATCCAGGCTGTACTGCTTCTTATATCTTACTTCTTCCCTCTGAATCTTTTGCGCAATCATGCCCGGTTCCCATTTACCTGCAGTTGAATCAAGCTGCATTGTAATCATCTTTTCGGTATCAACCTTGGCAGTATCTATCTTATCTTCATAAAGATTGAACGCGAATTTTTCAAAGCCGGAAAAGACAATTCTATTTGTATCAAGATATACCGGGTTGAACGCGCTCGTAATGAAATAGGTAATCTTCTGAACTTGATACGAAAATAAGCCATCATTAATCGGCATGCGGTAAATGTTTCTTACTCCGTCAAGCTCGGAGGTAAACAGCAGAGCTTTCTTACCGGGAGATATTACGGGCGAGTAGCATCCGGCATCAAGATAAGTAATATATTCTATTTTGTGCGTAAGCAAATTGTATGAGAATAGATTGTAAACGCCTTTATATTTTCCTGCCGTGCGGTCGGAAGAAAAAATTATCTGTCTGCCGTTCAATCCGAATGCCGGGTCTTCATCGTCGTAAATATCGTTGGTTAATCTTGTAAGTGAGTCCGAAGTTAAATTATAAATAAAAATATCGCTGAAGCCTTTTTGGTCGACGGCATGAAAAACAACCTTGTCTCCCGAAGGGGAAAACTTCGGCGAGGCTATGCTAATCAAATCATGATTCTGGTAATTCTTAATAATTTTATTTTCTTTAATAGAAAAGAAATGAATTGCATCAGTACCGCCTTCTTTGGTAACAAAAGCAAGTATGCCTGCTTTCGAAATATCAATTGAAGACTGGAATAGATGGAACGATTCCAGTTCTTCAGACTTCTCTCCTTGCAAAACCAATTCAGGCTTATACGGCTTCTTGCCCTTTCCATCAATCTCTAACCTGTAAACAGAAGAGTATCCGTCACGGTTGCCGACGAAGTAAAGATATTTCTTCCCGTCGATTTCATATGGAACCGGAGAAAAATTAAATCCGAAGTCCGTTAGCTTTTCAGAAGACATTTCAGGCGGGGTATAGTTTTCAAGAAGCGGATAATATTTCCGCTTTAAATAAAAAGTCCAGTCTTCATCAATCTTTTTTATCGGTTCTCCAAGCGTGTACTCCATTACCCTGGTGAAGCTTGTATACATCCAGAAATTATCTACAAGCTGAAGAACTTTTTCATTTCCGAAACGGTGCGCGACAAACTCAAGAAAATTTTGTCCTTCCTTGTACATTAAGAACGTGCCTTCAATTTTGTAAATGTTCGCCAGGTTATAAAAGTAACCGTTAATAATAGCGTCGCGCATTACCATCTTTGCCTGCGCATCAGGTTTAACTGAAATATATTCCGCTAATCCTTCCGTGTACCAGAGCGGCGGAAAATATTCTGCGGGTAAGCGATGGTCGCGGAATATTCTGAGCAATTTCAACGTCATAAATACGTGAACCAGCTCGTGCCGGATAACGTGCCTGAATTCGGTGAGGGAGCCTGTGTTAGGGATTACTACTCTTCCCTTTACATACTCAAAAAATCCGCCAACGCCTTCCGGTATCAAACCGGGGGTTGTGTTTGTCTGTTCAAATTGATTAGAAGTGTTGTAAAAGATGAGAGGAATTCTTCGCGGTACAAGGTAATCAAACCTTACTTTATATTCGTCGTAGGTTTCTTCGGCAATCTTCGCGCCGATGCTCGCTATATGTTCCATTTCACCATAATAATAAATGTTGAAATGCTTGGTGCGAAGTACTTTCCAGTCGAATTTCTCGTACTGAACTTTATTCCTACCGAAGGAATAATATTGTCCGAGCGTTGTTGAGCAGAAGATGGTCAGGAGGATAAAAGAATATATTAAAATTCTGTTCAAAGAACTCCTTCCCGCATAGCGGTCAATTCTGAATAAAATCAATCATCAAATTATGTTTCTCGTCCTGGTAATAGAGTTTTCTACAAAGAATCTATCTAATCTATCAGTAATTTCTTTTTCCGAGGCACAGGCAAGGCAGTCATCTGCAAGCCTTTTTGCCTTTTGATAAGAGATGCTTCTTATTATCCTCTTTGCGTAAGGAATTGTTGTCGGAGCCAGGCTTAGAATTGGCATCCCGAGCCCGATTAACAATGGTATCGCAAGTGTATCGGCAGCCATTTCGCCGCAGATGCTAATCGTTTTATTCGCCCGTATCGTTTCTTTGATGATGTGGCTTAAAGTCCTTATCAGCGAAGGATGGAATTCCTGGTAAAGCTCGGAAACAAGGTCATTGCCGCGGTCTACCGCCATTAAGTATTGAATCAAGTCGTTCGTGCCGATGCTGATAAAGTCAACCTCGCTTGCAAGCTCGTAGCTC
>JAJYIL010000255.1 GCA_021790055.1 Bacteroidota bacterium | reverse complement strand
ATTTATTATCTTTTTTCTTTGCAGCAGAAATAAACAAATAATCTTTCGCACGCGTGATGCCGACATACAGAAGCCGTTTAATTTCTGCCGCTTCCTTCTTCCGAGCTATCAGATCATTTATCCCGATCAATGGTGCCGGCTTATAGCCAGCAGAATAATTATTTTTTACCGGAACTTTTGTAAGAAGTCCAAAGCTTTTATTTATTACAACAGACTTCGACTTTACCGTGCTTTTATTCGGAGTATCTTCGCTCTTGTAAAGAAAGACTGCGGGGAATTCCAGACCCTTTGCTTGATGGAACGTCATTATTACAACTGCGTTTGATTCTTCTGCAATTGCTGCCTGAGCCTCATCTCCAGCCTGCTCAATCGATTCTCTTAAGAAAACCACATAGTCGTATAAAGTCTTAAATCCTTGCGAAAATAAATTGATTGTAAGCTTTACAAGCTTTTCAATGTTTGCAAGATCCTGTTTCCCATCCGGTCTCGATGCTAAAACGGAAAGAAAGGGTGATTCATTTAATATCTTTCTTATAAGAAAAACCGTCCCGGAACTTTTTACAAGCTTCATATTTTCGTTTAAAGTACTAATTATCTTTTCAATTCCCGGTGAGCTTGATTGATAACTTCGCAGCTTTTGCCAGAAGCTGTAACCGGGCTGCAAAGAAATTTCATATATAACAGAATCTGAAAGTGAAAAGAAAGGCGAACGTAAAATTCCTACCAGTGAAGCATCATTCTTTTCATCTGCCAGGAATGAAAAATAATTGTAGACATCATAGATAGCCTGTCGTCGGTAAAAATCTTTCCCGCCCAGTATAATAAAAGGAATACCGTGCGCAGTAAAAGCATTTTCCAGTTCGGTAAAATATTTTCTCTTACGGCATAGAATTGCAATGTCCTTCCATGAGAGCTTCTGCCCGGGATTTTCTTCATATATTAATTTTAAGATTCTTCTTGCAACCATTTCTGCTTCATTGCTACCTACTTCCGCTTCCTCATCATTTCCGGAATTTTCATTTTCTCCAGAGAGAAGAATTTCTATTTTACCGGGTACATCATCCTTTCTTGCACAAACAAGATCAGAGTGAGCAACTTCGTTATATAAAATATCCGGGTTACTAAATAAATTTCTGAAAAGAAGATTTGTAAATAAACATATTGCCGGGGACATTCTGAAGCTGTCGGGAAGAGTTAACAGGGATTCTTTACCCGAAACAGACTCGATATTTTTCTTTGTCATGTCAAATACTTCAAGCTCCGCATCACGGAACATGTAAATGCTCTGCTTTTCGTCCCCGACTACAAAAAGATTCCCCTTCTTTAGCTCATCGAGAATAGGCAGGAAAATATTGTACTGGATTTCATTGGTGTCCTGGTATTCGTCTATCATTATAAACTTGTACCTTTCAGAAATAGAGTGTCTTACCTTTTCCTGTTCTAATATCCTTTTCGTGTAAAGAAGAATATCTTCATAATCCAGGTATCCGTGTTCGGATTTCTTCTTCGTATAAATCTCAAGTGCAGTATTGAAGAAAAAAATCATTTTCCTGCCGAACCGCGCAAGCTCAAGCTCTATTTCACTTTCGTCCTGTCGGAATTCAATTGATCTAAAATCCTTAAAGAATGCTTCGATCATAGAAATTTCTTCCGCATATTCATCCTTTATTTTGGATGCATACCCCTGCTTACGGATACTTCCTTCCTTTGAAAGAATTTGTTCTTCTATCTTTGTTAAAGGGTTAATTGCTTCATTAATGCTTAAGCGAGAAAGCATCTCAATACTTTCGAATACTTCTCTCGCCTTTTCATTTCCCTTATTTGAAGATAGAACTGCATCGTTTAATCTCTTTAGAGAAGCAGCCAATAAACGTATCCTTTCTGAAAAAATTCTTTCAAAAAACCGATTAAAGGTATCCCGGAAGAAAGCGGCAACTTCTTCAGCAGGCTTTGTATAAATCCTCGCGGCAATATTCGAAACGTTCTTACGTTCTTTTATAAGAAAAATAATTTCTTTGGCAAACAAGCTCTTTGAAGCGAAAAGCCTTATCAAGTACTTCAGATCGCTGGAATAATTCTCATCTTTTATGGTGCTCTTGATCATCTCTTCCACCGAAAGCTCTATCAGCTCTGCAGAAGCTTTCTCGTCAACTGCGGAAAAGTTAGCATCAAGCCCCGCCTCTACCGGGTACTCGCGAAGTATGTCGATACAAAATGAATGAATTGTAGATATGCTTGCAGATACCAACTGGCTGCGGACGCTTTCCAGCTTTCTCTTTATGCTTTCATCGAGGGACTCTAGAATCCTTTCATCAATCAACTTTGCAATCTTACCGTAAAGCTCGCCTGCAGCTTTATCCGTAAAAGTTATAGCGGCAACGCTGCGAAGCGATACATCTTCTTCGGTTACAATTTTTATGTACCTGTTTGCCAGTACAAAGGTTTTACCGGAGCCGGCATTTGCAGTTAAGGAGATGTGCCTTTTGAAATCCAGCGCTTTAACCTGGTGTTTAGTTAGGTTTGCCATCAATTTTTATTCTTTATCGTTGCACTGCGGAATTGTAATCTTAAAAGAAGCGCCGGAACCATTTGAGTCTACCAGGCTAATTCTTCCATTAATACCATCGATGAATCTTTTTGCAAGCGTTAAGCCCAGTCCCATTCCTTTCGGCTTTGTCGTGAAATTAGAATCAAAAATTTTCTCTTTTATTTCCCGTGGAATTCCGCTACCGTTGTCGGAAACAGTCAGAATATAGCTGCCGTCCGCTTGCTCTAATTTCAATTTAATTGAATCGGCTCCTGCCTGGATTGAATTCCTTATAAGATTTATCAGCATGCGCCTGAGCTGGCTCTTATCCGCTTCTACAAAAGCTTTGCCGACTTGCGCCGTCAGCTCAATTTTTGATTTCTCATGAACAAAAAGATTAACCGAATCCTTGATAACCGGCAGAAGGTCGATCTTTTCTATTTTAAAATTCGGCATACGTGCAAACCTGGAGAACTCTGATGCAATCAAGCTTAAATTTTCAATCTGGCTTAAGATAGTCGAAGAAACCTTTTCAAAAATAGAGTCAAAGCTTTTGCTTTTGTCGCGGTAAGAAACAATTAGCTGCTGCACGGCAAGCTTCATTGGGGTTAAAGGATTCTTTATTTCGTGCGCTACCTGCTTTGCCATTTCTTTCCACGCATTCTCACGTTCAAGCTCGGCAAGCTCAATCTGATTTTTTTGGAGCTCCCTGGTCATCAAATTGAAGCTGGAGAACAATTCCCTTATATCGCCTTTAACAACATTATCGTTAAGCTCAACATTAAAGTCGCCGTTTGCAACCGAAGCAGTAGCCTTAGTTAGGCGCCTAATCGGCGATGAAATCCTATTTGCAAGGAAGGCGCTTAATAAAATCATTATGATTGTAGCAAAGGTAAAAATGCCAAATAGAAAAACATCGATATCCGTAACCGAGTACGACAGCCTAACTTTATTAAAAGCATCGTTCACTGAAATTATCAAAGGCATTCCATCGAGAGTAATTTTTTTGTAGAACGAATCGAAAGCGAAGTTATCTATTTTTTCTTGAGTAAAATACTCCCTGTAGCTTAGGTAGTTAAGCTGGTAATAAACTTCAGGATTCAGTTTGTCCGTAAAAAGTCCCGCTTTATAATATTGATCTTTTGAATTATAAATCTGGGTACTTCCCTCATAGACTGCAAATGAAACGCCGAGGTCTTGTCCGGCATTATTAAAGGCTTCAATGTAATCGTGAGATGGACTTTCAGTTAATTCTTCCTTAATAATATTTTCAACATAATTTAAACGCTCTCCCAGTTCATTTTGTATTGCGGTCTGCATACGCTGCTGCACCGTTTGCCTATTATAAATTGCCAGCACAACAACAGGTATAAGCGAGATAACAATGAACGCCGTAAGCAGCTGCGCACGAAAGCTGAGCTTCAAATCTTTAATCTTGAAAGCAAAAAGAACCAGGACGAGAAGAATTAAGAAGATACTATGTATCAAGAATATTTTGAAAAAGTTGAACAAGTCCCACGACAGCCTTTTCTCGCGTGTAAGCACTGCAATTATGTTATGAGTTCCGCCGGAATTATACCTTAACAAGTAAGCGTAGAAATTTTCGTTGCCCAGGGGAATTGTAAGCCAAGCTTCATTGTCCTGGTTAAACTTAGCATTTAAAATTGGCTTTATTTGATCGCGAGACGGGTAGATGTCTCCGTAAACTTGCGTCAGCTTTTCTCCAAGTGATTGATTTCCCGAATCGGCAAACTCGAAAATTTTCAGCCGTCTTACGTCTATTACAGGGTTTATAATATTCTTCTTTGACTCAAGGAAATCGGGAATTCCCGCAGTGCCTATATCCCGGATATCAAAGCCGATTGAAGCAGTAATGTAACCGAGCGTAAATCCTCTATCTGTTATTTGAACTATGCCCGTAAATATATTTTTAGTAGAATCAACCGGATCTGCGGTTTCAATAATTGCAGGCTTAGCGTCCGAGAAATTAGAAAATTCCTCAATCATTTTCTTACCGGAAGTAATGCCTGAATTAAATCCTCCTAAGTAATTACGGTCTTTATCCCAGATACTGAGAGATGAATTTAAAGATTCTCTTTGAAGCGAGCTGTTTGCCCACAACATGAAAGCTTCGGCATAATAGTTTGCATTCCGGTCATAATAGTCCGCAATTACAACCACATCATGAGAGAGATTCTGAAGCGTTTCGCTTAACAGGAAATGAAGAAGATCGTTATTTGGTCTGTTGATTTCAAATGCCGTAGTCTTAAGCGATGCAACTTCAAGCTTAAGATTAAAATAATTCAAAAGCGTAATTGAAATTACCGAAGCTGCCAGCGTAATATATACAAAATGGTAAACATTCTTCTGCTTATGTCTGTATATAATTACGGCAAGCCAGAAAATTAAGAAGATAAAAACGAACATCATGACCGGCGTAATGAGCGGTTCATTCTGGTATTCAATAAAAAGAAATCCGAGCGCCTGGTAAAATATGAACAACGCCGTTAAAGTAAAGTTCATCTTACGACGGTCTTCTTTATGAAGGAAAGAGAAGAGCAGAAGGATATAAGCCACAAGGAGAATTAGGATTGCCGTTCCCATGATTAAAAGATTCAGGTTCATAACCATTGACGGCAGGTTTGGGATTAGATTGGGCTCCTTAAAATATCTTAGAGTCGAGTCAAAGATTATACTTTTAACCGTGGCACAAAAGCCCCTGATTGTTATGAGGAAAAGTAACGTCAATGGAATAACAAAAGCTGCAAATAATATTACACGC
>JAJYIL010000254.1 GCA_021790055.1 Bacteroidota bacterium | reverse complement strand
TAATACCTTGTAAGGTTCTTCCAAGTCAGTTAAAAACATATAAAGAACGTATCTCAAGCCGGCGGCAGTATTTCTAACCCCGTGCGCAAGCTGAAGCCAGCCTTTATCCGTTTTAATAGGCGCCGGACCCATCCCATTCTTTACTTCTTTTATTGTGTGGTACTGCCTGTCATCAATAATTATTTCATTGCCGATAACTGCGCCGTCGATCTTATCAGATAATCCCCACCCGATACCGCCCCCGGTACCTGTGCTGATAAATCCATCCTGTGGTCTTGTATAGAATGCATACTTGCCGGTTACAAATTCAGGATGAAGAACGACATTTCTTTTCTGTGGAGATTTTGATTTTAAATCAGGTAGTCTCTCCCAGTTTGCCAGGTCTTTAGTCCTTGCGATGCCGCACTGAGCAACAGCAGCGGAAGTATCGCTTACCGGTGCTTCGGGATCTTTTCTTTCAGTACAGAATAATCCGTAAATCCATCCATCCTCATGTTGAACTAAGCGCATATCGTAAACATTTGTATCGGGATTTCCATTTATCTCAGGCATTGTTACAGGATAATTCCAAAACTTAAAGTTGTCTATTCCGTTTGGAGATTCAGCAACCGCGAAGAAGGACTTTCTATCATTGCCTTCCGTTCTAGTCATCAATATGTATTTGCCTTTAAAAAGCATTGCGCCGGCATTGAAAGAACAATTTACTCCAAGCCGCTCAAGAAGATTTGGATTGGAATTATAATCGAGATCATACCTCCAAAATATCGGCGAATGATCTGCCGTTACAACCGGATATTTATAACGAACATAGATGCCATTACCTGAAGCGGGTTCATTCTTGCGTGTAATTAATTTCTCATGCTCTTTAAATAATCCTTTAATCTTCTCGTCGAATTCATTCTGCGTCATTTCAATTCCTCAACAATCTGCAAATCGTTCTCTTTAAGTTTTATTTTTATCTTATGGTCTTCCCCGAATGTCTGGTCAAGCTTATCCCACCAGCTGAATTTTAAGATGATTGACGTTGCTATCATTATCGCAGTAGAAATAAAGAATGATGAATAATCCCGGATTACCAGAAATACCGGCACTGCCATAAGTGTAATCTGCCAGACCATTCCGATAGCTACGTTGAACATATCTCTCTTAAAATCTCTATTTGGAACGAAGCCCGGGTTCAACTTTAAAACTTTTTCACGGATGGGTTTCCAAAAGCCCCATGGATTTACGGTTGTATAAAACCTCATTAAAACTTCATCGTTTTCGGCAGGCGTCAAGTAAGTGCCGAGCAAGCAGCCGATAATCGATATAATAAATATTACAGGGAAGGAATTCATGCTTACATTATTTGCAAGTGGCCAACTGTGAAGGAAGTTTATTAATCCCAGGTTGTCTAAAAGAAGTAAAACTAAAGAAGTAAGAATACCGGAAACCATTCCCCAGAAATATCCGTACCCGTTGAAGCGCCACCAGTACCACTTAAGAACGTTGGCGGCAGTATAACCGCCCCAAAGCGAAGCCACGATCCAGAGCACTACCTGGTTGATCGATTCGATTAAGAATCCGAATGAGACGCCGACGATTACAACAAGTACTGAAGTGATGTAGCTAAGATGAACATATTTTTTTTCACCGGCATTAGGGTTAATATATTTTTTATAAATGTCATTTACGATATATGCTGGTGCTGCATTGACTGTTGCCGCAAAGTTGCTCATAAATGCTGCGATCAAACCTGCCATCAAGAATCCGAGCAGACCGACCGGGATATAATGCGCGAGCACTTCGGGAAGAATTGTCTCGAAGTCGGGGTTTGTAATTCCGCCTTTGTACAGCGTGTTGAAATTCGTAAGTGCAATTATTGTTAAGCCTGCGATCATAAAATATCTTGCCGGGTTAAGAACAACGCTTACGAGAGAGCTCATCTTTGCGGCTTCCTTAGGATTCTTCGTGGAAAGAATCCTCTGCATATCATAGTTTGGTGCAGGACCTGCAGCCGCAATAAATAATCCTTTGAAAAGCATCATCCCGAAGAATAATCCGAAGATCGAGTAGCCGTCGCTCTGAATCCATTGATTAAAGGCATTAACCTTTGTAGAAAGCGCCGCATGAATAGTAGTCCAGTCAAGCTGCAGATGCCAGCCGAAGAATAAGCTCTTCCATCCTATTGGCAACACGCTGTTAATCGTTTCCGGCGAAACATTATACATCGCAATTATGCCGATTGCGATTGACGAAATTGTTAAAATACCATACTGCAGAACCTCCGTAATTACAACGCTGAACATTCCGCCTTTTACTACATAAACAGTTGTTATGCCCATAAGGATTAATCCATAGAGGTTGGCGTTTATCTGCGGGTACTTTAGAAGAGTTGCGGGGTTTGTTACAAGCGGCGGTAAAAATGCCTCGACGAATTTGCCTATACCTTTGAAGCCGTAGGATAAGAAGCCGACTACGCTAATAAGGGCAAAGATAACTACGATGATATGAGAAAGAGTAGCGCCCTTGTCCGAACCGAACCGTGTTTTAATCCATTCTGCGCCGGTCATAACATTTGATCGTCTTAACCAGGCAGAAAGATAAACCATTAAGAAGATTTGATTGAAGACGGGCCATAGCCAAGGAAGCCACATACTTTTCATCCCGTAAACAGCAAGCCAGTAAACAAGAAGCATCGTACCCGCAATGTCAAACATACCGGAAGCATTTGAAACTCCAAGCATCCACCACGGAAGACTATTACCACCAAGGAAGTAGTTCTGAATATTTTTTGATGCTCTTTTGGAAATCCAGAAGCCGAGTATTATACTGGCTACTAAATAGATTAGTATTATCGATAAATCAATAATATTTAATTTCATAAGTCGACTTTTCGGTTAAGGCAGAATTTAATCGTTTTTATTACTGTAAGCTTCACAAATAGTGCCATTTCGACACAGAAAATTATTTTATAATGGATTGAATATTGGAAGGTTTTGAAACGTTATCTTTTATCAATATGATAAACGATTATGAAATTCATAATCTGCTATTTCCCTAAGCCGCAACCAAATAAACATAGCGCATAAAGCAAAACACAAAGAGTGCCAGACGCTATGCTCTGTGTCTTATGCGCTTTGTAAAAATTCTTTTCATCTTACTCGAAACTTTATAACTAAGTTCTTAATAACTGTTAACCAAACTAATAACTTTTAGCTTTCCAACAAGCCCATCAATATTTTTCTTTGTTAAAAGATTAACCTTCTTGACTTCGCCGGGGAATAAGTTAAAATAATTGTCGGTAAAAAATCCTTCATTTTTGTCAAAGCTAAGGTAAACATCCTTTGCAAATTTATTTGATGAAAGAGTAAGCTCATATCCATCCGGCGTCTTTGTTGAAGAGATTCTAATATCCGGCTTCTCAATGCTCAGGTCTTTCGGCGGCTTAAAGAAATAAGTATTATCGGTAAGAATCTTACCGCCGGATTCCAGCCTGGCAATCAAGACTATTTTAGATTCATCGGAATTTCGCACCAGCTCGTCTTTGTCTATTTGTACATAAACCTGTTTTGAATCCGGATGTATGGTTAGCGGGAATAAATGGTTATAAATTTTTTGCCCGTTGAAATCGATAACCTTAACATCAAGAGCTGCCTGTACCGGCTTAAGGCTGTCGGAAACAATATAGAAGCTAAGCTCTCTTCCTTTAGAAACCGTGGAAATTAAAAATGTTCTGTACTCTCTCTCTACAAAATATTGAAGCGCCTTCCACCTGCCGTAATAATCGATGCTCGACCAGGACGCAACGGGCCAGCAGTCATCTATCTGCCAGTACATGCTGCCCATGCAGTAAGGCATGCTTCGGCGATGAGCTTCGATTGCAATTTTATCACCCTCAGCCTGAAGTACCTGGCTTACATAAACGTACATGTCAAAATTTATCGGCTGCTTGAACCGGCGTTCCATATACCATTGAATTAAGCGGTTACCGTATTCTTTGTCCTTCCTGTCGTCTGCCATGCATCTTTGATGTGAGAGAATAACTGACGAATGCAGCTGCCTGTCTTCCGGCGGTGCAAATTTCTTAATTGTATTTATTTCTGGATAAGATTGAAATCCGTACTCACTTACAAAGCGTGCAATGTTATCCATGCTGTTAAAGCTTTCGAACGGTTGCTTGCCATGCCATACTCCCCAGTAATGCAAGTCTCCTTCAGAATTAGTAACGCCTAAGAATCCCGCGCTCGGACTGGTATAATGATAGTATCTGGTAGTATCTACTTCATGAAGTGCATCAGGGATTACCTTCTTGTAAAGTACGTTCATGTCCTGCTCATATTCATTCTGAACGTCGCGGGGATACTGCTGCTTCCATCCCCAGTTGTACCAGCCGGTAACGTCTTCGTTGTTGCCGCAGTAAAGTGCAAGACAAGGATGATTCCGAACACGGATTACATTGTCGATCACTTCATGCTTTACATTTTCGAGGAAAAGGGAATCCGACGGATACATCGCGCAGGCAAAGGCAAATTTCTGCCAAACAAGTATTCCGTACTTGTCGCATAAATTATAGAACTCATTTTTCTCGTAAATTCCTCCGCCCCAAACACGCAGAATGTTCATGTGTGCATCAGCCGCGGACTTAATCATGTACTCGTATCTTGCATTCTTGACGCGATTCTGAAAATTATCTTGAGGAATATAATTGGCGCCTTTCATAAATACCGAAACGCCATTCAGCCTTATGTAAAAGCTGATTCCGTAATTATCTTTTTGTCTTACAACTTCAAGAGAACGGATACCGATTTTTTCAGTGTCGGAATCCGCTTCACCGTCTTTTTCTTTTAAATTGAAACTAAAAGTATAAAGATAATGGCTGCCGAGTCCGTTCGTCCACCAAAGGTCTGGCTTTGCAATTTCAAAGCTGACCGGGATTGCATTACTACCTTTCCGAAGATAAAAATTTCCAGTTACGGAACTATTGCCATCAACTTTTACTAGAACTGTTGCCGAGGTATCAACCGAGGAAGTAACATTAACATTTGCATTGACATCCGCCTTTTCGGCAGAGACATTACTTTGAATTACCAGGACGTTGTTAATTTTAAAATCATCCCATGCTTTAAGATGGACTTTACGCCAGATGCCGCAAGTAATTAATCGCGGACCCCAGTCCCAGCCGAAATGGAATTGCGCCTTGCGTGCATACATTGCGCTCATCGTATCCAATTGATCATTATTATCACCGTCCAAAAGCTTGAACGGCGCGTTTTTTATCTTCGGCATATTCACTTCAAAAACATTTTTAAAGTGAATCCATAAAAGATTGCCT